>JAGVJS010000421.1 GCA_020051025.1 Sphingobium sp.
GGCGCCTGCGTCCGATGGTGACGACCGGATGGCGCCCCCCTCCGCTCTGGCCACAGCCGACGCGCCGCCCGCCATTCCGGTCGCAACTGCCGCTTCTGCGCCGTCGCCCAAAAAGGCCTGGTACGAGAAGCTGTCGCTGCGGGGCTATACCCAGATGCGCTACAACGCCTTCCTGTCCGGGGATGACAGTGTACCGGCAGGCGTGTCGCGTCTGCGCTCGGTGCATGATGGTTCGATTTCCGACCGCGGCGGCTTTTCGCTGCGTCGGGCGCGACTGGTGTTGCAGGGCGATGTTTCCGATCGCGTGTCGCTCTATTTCCAGTCCGATTTCGCGACCGCCGTGAACAATCAGGCCGGCAGCGAACGGCGTGAGGGCTATGTCCAGTTGCGCGACATGTATGCCGATGTGTTCATCGACGAGGCGAAGAGTCTGCGTTTGCGTTTGGGCCAGTCCAAAGTGCCCTTCGGATGGGAAAATATGCAGTCCTCCTCCAATCGTCTGACGCTGGACCGGAGCGATGGGATCAACAGTGCGGTGCCCAGCGAGCGCGATATGGGCATCATCGCTTATTATACCCCGCCGGCGGTCGACAGGATCTGGGACCGGCTGGAACATGACGGGCAGAAGCTGTTCGGCAATTATGGCGCTTTCGGCTTCGGCGTTTTCAACGGTCAGGGGATTAACCGAACCGAGCAGAATCGCGGCTTGATGAAGGTCGCTTTCGCGACCTGGCCGTTCGAACTGGGCGGCGCGCTGGACGGGCAAGTGGTGGAAATCGGCGGATCGGCGATGCTGAACGATGTTCAGCCCGAACTGCGCAGCGGGTCGATCAGCCCGGTCGCCTACAAGGATAACCGTGTCGGCCTGCATGCCATGCTCTATCCCCAGCCCTTTGGTATTCAGGCCGAATGGAATTGGGGCAAGGGACCGGAATATGACCTGGCCAGCCAGTCGATACTGACCAAGAAGCTGAACGGCGGTTATGTTCAGATGATGTACCGCCTGCCCACGGAGGCGGCCGGAACGTTGATCCCCTATGGTCGCTGGCAGCGCTATCGTGGCGGGTGGAAGGCATCGACCAGTGCGCCGCGGCTGGAGACGGATGAGTTCGAACTGGGCGTCGAATGGCAGATCTGGAAGGCACTGGAACTGACGATGGCCTATGCCCGGATGAAGCGGAGCGAGGCGGATGAACGTCGCGTGGGCCGCGCGGAAGGCAATCTGATCCGCACGCAGGTGCAGTGGAATTATTGATCGGTGGATGTCGCGGGCGTCAGGCGTCCGCGACCCTGTCTGACGGATGCGCAGGCGCCTGACCTGTATCCAAGGGGTATCGCACATGAAGAAGGGCGGCAACCGTGGAGGTTGCCGCCCTTTTTTCCGGCTGGACCGGATCGGTGTGCCCCGCCTTGTGAGCGGGGCAAGTCCGATTACTTCAGCTCGACGGTCGCGCCGGCTTCTTCCAGCTGCTTCTTCAGCTTTTCGGCTTCGTCCTTGGCAACGCCTTCCTTGACAGCCTTGGGAGCGCCTTCGACCAGAGCCTTGGCTTCGGTCAGGCCCAGGCCGGTGATGGCGCGGACTTCCTTGATGACGTTGATCTTCTTGCCACCGTCGCCGGTCAGGATCACGTCGAATTCGGTCTGCTCTTCGGCAGCGGCAGCGGCCGGGGCGCCAGCGGCGGGGCCAGCGACAGCGACGGCAGCGGCGGCCGAAACGCCCCACTTTTCTTCCAGAGCCTTCGACAGCTCAGCGGCTTCGAGGACGGTGAGGGCCGAGAGCTGGTCGACCAGAGCGTTGATGTCTGCCATGATATAGTTCCTTTATTGGGGCGAAATGCCCCGTCAGATGAGGGTCAAAAATCGGGAAGGCGAACGGCTCAGGCCGCTTCCTTCTCCGCATAGGCGTTGAAGACGCGCGCAAGCTGCGCAGCCGGTGCCTGGGTGACGGTTGCGAGCTTGGTAGCCGGGGCGACCAGAAGGCCGACCAGCTTCGCACGCAGTTCATCCAGCGACGGCATCGACGCCAGGGCCTTGACCCCGTTTGCGTCGAGCAGCACTTCGCCCATCGCGCCGCCAACGATCTCAAGCTTGTCGTTGGTCTTGGCGAAATCGATCGCAACCTTGGCGGCGGCGACCGGATCGACCGAGGAGGCGAGGCCAACCGGGCCGGTGAGCAGGTCGCTCAGGCCGGTGTAGCTGGTGCCTTCGAGGGCGATCTTGGCGAGGCGGTTCTTCGTAACCTTGTAGGTCGCGCCGGCTTCGCGCATCTTCTGGCGCAGGACGGTCGACTGGGCGACGGTCATGCCGAGGTTGCGGGTCACGACGACCACGCCAACTTCTGCCAGCTGTGCGTTCAGCGCGGAGACGACATCAGCTTTCTGATTACGATCCATGCCATTACTCCACTTCATGTTCGCTTCGCCGGGTTTAGAAGCCAAGCGAACGGCTAAAACCCGCAGGCCTTTTGGGCGCGCGGGGCACTAAGTCCGAAGGGGAGAGATCGACTGGCCCTGTCCCCTCAAAGGAACAGGCAGACCCGAATCGGGTATTACCCGTCCGGTAAAGAACTTTTCCCCGTCTAGGCTGGGCATTAAGAAGGGCATATTCCCTTCACCAACTGTCTCGGACGGAAGATCGACGGGGTTGAGCCACCGATCTGCTGGCGCGCCTTTAGGAGAAAAGGGGCGGGGTGTCACGCGAAATTTGGGGGGGCGGGGTGGGCGGCGATATAAACGAAAACTTAGCAGGCCCAGCGTAATGGCAGGGCATGAAGCCATCTTTCACGCTGCCATTGCTGTTGCTGATGACAGGATTTTTGTCTGTCCTCGCCATTTCATTCCCCGTTTTAATTGTGATCGGGCTGATCTCCCTTATCGTCCCAGGTTTGATATTGGCGTTCGCGCCTACAATATTTGCCTATCTCTGCATTTTTTCACTGGGATATTACAGTCTGCTTAGGCGTGGGCAGTTGGCGGCATGTCTGGGTGGCGCGCTATTGGCGCTTGCTGCCGGCGCATTGCCCGCCCTTTGGGTGAATCACCAGACCAATGCTGTTGTAAAAGCGCTGGAACATAAGGACCGACAGCCTGTCGAAGGCATTGCTCTGCCTGCTGCCATCACTATCATGCAGCCAGCCTTTGCGAAACGAAACAACGGCATTGAGGACAGTGAAACATCTTGCGATGATTTGTGCCTGACGCTGCTCTATTCCGGCATGGCCCGCCACGTTACGATGGCAGCGACACCCGCGCAGGGCCGACCGATTGGCGGTAGACCTGCCGTTCGCTATTCGATCGACAAGCGAACAGCATGTCCAGATATACGCTTGGTTCCAGCTTCCAGATGGCCGGGCTGGCCTTCTGATTTGCCGTTCGCATCGATTATGCAGACGGTGCGGATCAGGATCTCGGCAGGAGAATGTCTGATCGCGAATCCGGTCACGGTGCGACACGATGACTTCCTGATTGTCCGGCAGGATGAAAAGCTGGGCGCAAGGCCTGGCGATCTCAAACTCGCCCCATCGCAGGTCAGTGTGCGATCTCTGGAATTACGGAACAACGGGAAGATTATCAGCCGAGCATCGGATGTGCGCAGCGAGATGCTGGCGGTGCCGTTGTCTGCCACGCCGTCCGGGGTCGGTATGAGTCTGGATCACTGGGAGTGGTCAAGACGCAACCCGCCTAAAGAGACGGTGGGGGAAATGAAATGGCTGCAACGCATGACAGGCTGGAAACCAGCGTTGAAGAGTGCCGGCTTGAAAGGCGATGCGCTGGATATGAAACTAGTTGATCGTATCGATATCATGCTCTCGAATAAATCGCTTCTAGTTGGAGCAATCTCGGACGGTTTGATCGAAGATTATTATGCCACTCTCAGGAGTAAAGGAGCAGACCGGATAGATACGAAACGGTTGGCGGCTATCATCAAGGATGAGCGGTTCGGGCAATTTTGGTTCGTTCCTGTCCGGGCAATCAAAGCCGATGATCCAAATCTGCCGGCCCTGCGCGACGCAATTTCGGTAAGAATGCGGAAAGATCGGGACGATCGGGAAATCCGACGCGCCCTTGGATCGCTGCTTGAAAATATGCCTGACGCAAAGTCGGACGGGCATAGACGTGACTGAGGTGGCATGCCCCTATTTATGATCCGCTTCCCGCTGATGGCGGATGGCAAGGATCGTGACGGTGTCATCCTCCACACGATAGCGGGCGACATAGCCGCTGTCGCCGAAGTCGATCAGCCATTCGCGAAACTGGTCGGGCAGATCATCGATCAGTCGGCCCATGCGCGGGTAGGCCCCCAGCGCCTTGACGCCTTGGCGGATCGCTTCGCCCGCCCGGCGCGCTGCGTCGGCATTTTTGGGTAGGAGGAAATCCCGCAAACGCTGCAAGTCGCGGATCGCCGCCGGGGCGAAGATTATTCGTGACATTCGGGGGCGGGCAATTCGTCTTCGGTCCCCCAGCTTGCCAACCACCGGTCGACTTCATCTGCCGTCGCGTGCAACCCGGTTGCCTGAAATTCGTCCCATGCTTTGAGCGTATCCTGACGTAATGCTTCGCGCTTTTCTTCCCGATCGACATATTGGGCGATCGCTTCGCGCATGATCCAGTGCGACGTGCGGCGGCGCGTTTCGGCAAGGTGCCGAATGCGCCCCTTTAATTCGTCATCGAGTTTGATGGACGTGGCCGTTGCCATGCCGCGACTCCGTAGTGCGAGGTATTACCTTGCACTACTTATCATGGTTGAACCTTTGCCGTCCATCTCTCCCCGGCTCGGCTCTGTCCGGAAAAAGCCGATCAGACCCGATCCGCCTGCACCACGATTTCCAGCGCTCTTAGCGCCGACAATATGCGGTTCAGATGCTGCGCGTCGGCGACTTCCAGATCGATGATGTCGGTGTGGAACGGGCCTTCGCGGTTGACCAGTTGCAGGTTTAAAATGTTCGCCTTGGTCGCGCCGAAGACGTTGGCGACGGCGGCCAGCGCGCCCGGCTGGTTCTTGACGATGACGGAGAGGCGGGCAGTGCCGCCCTTCGACTTGCTGTCCCAGGACAGGTCGACCCAGTCGTCGTCCTGCTCCACCTCCAGCGAGCGGCAGTCGATGGTGTGGACCTCGATCGGTTCGCCGGTGCGGCGCACGCCGACGATGCGGTCGCCGGGGACGGGGTGGCAGCAATCGGAAAGATTATAGGCGATGCCCGGCGTCAGGCCGCGAATCGATACCGGTTCATGCTGGCGCGGATGCGCTTCCTCCATGCCTTCCGCACTGGTGGAGCCGGGGACAAGAGCTTCCATCACTTCGCTGTCGAGCAGGCGATGGGTCGCGATGGCGACCATCAGCGACGCACGATCGTCCAGTTTGAGGCGCTTTAAGGCGGCGGTCAGCGCCTTGTCGCCCAGTTCCTTGGCGAGGTCCGGCGAGAAGCGGCCGACGATTTCCTCATAGAGTTTCTCGCCAAGCTTGATTTCCTCGCCCCGCTGTTTCTGGCGGATATAGCGGCGGATGGCGGCGCGGGCCTTGCCAGTGATGGCGAAGGTCAGCCAGCCGGGCTGCGGCTCCTGCCCTTCGGATTTCAGGATTTCGACCTGATCGCCATTTTCAAGGTTGGTGCGCAGCGGCACGACACGGCCGTTGACCTTGGCCCCCACGGTCTGGTTGCCGAGTGAGGTGTGGACGGCGTAGGCGAAGTCGACCGGGGTCGATCCCTTGGGCATCTGATGCAGTTCGCCCTTGGGCGAGAAGGCGAAGATGCGGTCCTGATACATCGCCATGCGGGTATGTTCGAGCAGTTCGTCGGCATCCTGGCTCTGTTCCAGGATTTCGACCAGGTCGCGCAGCCAGGCGGCATGATGGTCGGTGGCGTCGCCTTTCTGCTTATAGGCCCAGTGGGCGGCGAGGCCGAGTTCGGCGTCATTGTGCATGTCGCGGCTGCGAATCTGCACCTCGATGCGGGCATTGTCCTGATGGATCACCGTGGTGTGCAGCGACTGATAGCCGTTGCGCTTGGGCGTGGAGATATAATCCTTGAACCGGCCGGGCACCATCTTGAAGGTCTGGTGGATGATGCCGAGCGCGCGGTAGCAATCCTCATGGCTGTCGGTGATGACGCGGAAGGCCATGACGTCGGTCAGCTGTTCGAAGCTGATATGGCGTTCCTGCATCTTCCTGAAGATGGAATAGGGGTGTTTTTCGCGGCCCGACACGCTGACCGACATGCCCTTGCCCGCCAGCAGCAATTGCAGTTCGGCGCCGATGCGGTCGACCTTGTCATGGCCGCCTTCTTTCAGCTGCTCCAGCCGCTTGGTGATGCTGGCATAGGCTTCCGGCTCGATTTCACGGAAGGACAGCAGCTGCATCTCGCGCATGAAGTCATACATGCCGATGCGTTCGGCAAGCGGCGCATAGATATCCATCGTCTCCTTGGCGATGCGGCGGCGCTTGTCGGGATTCTTGATGAAATGCAGCGTGCGCATATTGTGCAGCCGGTCGGCCAGCTTCACCAGCAGCACGCGGATATCGTCCGACATGGCGAGCAGGAATTTGCGCAGATTTTCCGCCGCCCGCTCATTTTCGGACATGGCTTCGATCTTCGACAGCTTGGTCACGCCGTCGACCATGCGCGCGACATCCTTGCCGAAGGCGCTCTCAATCTCCTCATAGGTGACGAGCGTGTCCTCGATCGTGTCGTGCAGCAGCGCGGTCACGATCGTCTGGTCGTCCAGATTGAAATCGGTCAATATGCCGGCAACTTCAATGGGATGGCTGAAATAAGGGTCGCCGCTGGCGCGCTTTTGCGAGCCATGTTTCTGGACCGAAAAGACGTAGGCGCGGTTGATCATCGCTTCGTCCGCATCCGGATCGTAGCGCTTTACCCGTTCGACAAGTTCATATTGACGCAGCATCGTTGCCCGATTGTGTGAGAACGGGCTTGCGGTGCAACAAAAAAATCCCATTTGAGCGAATAAGGCCGCGATTTTGCAACGCCTGTGACTTTGCGCTATGCATCAGGCCCATGAAACATAATCTTGCCCAGGATCTGGAACAATGCGCGCTCCCCAGCGCGCTGGAGATGATGGGCGAACGCTGGTCGTTCCTCATCCTGCGCGGCGCCCTGTCGGGTATCCGCCATTTCGAGGAATTCCAGTCCACCTTGGGTATCGCCCGTAACATATTGGCCAACCGGCTGGCCCGGCTGGTCGAGAATGGCATCCTGATCCGCCAGCCGATGCAGTGCGACCGGCGCAAGGTCGAATATCGGCTGACCGAAAAGGGGCAGGGGCTGGCCCCCGCCATGATCGCATTGCGCCAATGGGGCGAGCGCTGGGGTTGCGGTACGCCCGCTTGTCAGGTGTTGGCGGACAAGCGCGATGGCCAGCCGATCCGCATGATCGGCATACAGGCGCATGACGGGCGCACGCTGGATCTGGCCGATCTGGTGTGGCTGTGCACCGATGAAGTGACGCCCATGGCCGAGGCGCCGGCCGCGGCGGCTTGATGCGGATTGGGATGACGGGACTTGGCGCAGTGGTTGCGCTTGCTGGTGACGTCGCATCCCCCCACCCAGCTGCGACTAGGCAGCAAGCTGCCAAGTCTGCGCAGCCCTCTCCTCCGCAGGGGAGAGGGATATAGTGGCGGGCCGGAACAAGCATCTTTGACCGGCGGCATAAATGGCCTAAGTCTCGATACAATGTCCGTCACCGTTCCCCGCATCCAGCCCCAGCCCTTCTTCGCTGACAAGAATCGTGCCTTCTGGAACCTCCAGTCGCTGGGCTGGGCCGGGGCTTTCCTGTTGCGCGGGTCGTCCACCATTGCCAATGGCCAGCCGCTGTCCAGCCTGGTGCCGGTGCTGATTTCCACCGTGACCGGCTATTCGGTGACGCTGCTGATCGCGGTGATGTTTCGCTTTCTGGTCAAGAAGCGGCCGATCATCACCTGGGGCGTGTCGATCGTTACCGTGGTTGCGGCCGCAGCGCTGGTCGCCTTTATCGACGCCTGGGTGTTTTCGACGCAGAACCGGGCGAGCGAGACGGCGGGGCTGCAACTGTTCCTGGGCGCTTTCTACCTGTCGATGACGCTGCTCGGCGCATGGTCGTCGCTTTATTACGCGATCAACTTCTACCTGACGGTCGAGGAGCAGGCGGACCAGCTGTTGCGGCTGGAGAATCAGGCGGCGAACGCCCAGCTGGCGATGCTGCGCTATCAGCTCAATCCGCATTTCCTGTTCAATACGCTCAACAGCATATCGACGCTGGTGCTGCTCAAGCAGACCGACCGGGCCAATGCGATGCTGTCGCGGCTCTCCTCCTTCCTGCGCTATACGCTCATCAACGAGCCGACCGCGCAGGTGACGATCGAGCAGGAAATAGAGACGCTGAAACTCTATCTGGAGATCGAGAAGATGCGGTTCGAGGACCGGTTGCGCCCGGTCTTCACCATCGATCCGGCCGTTTCGCAGGCGCGGCTACCATCGCTGCTGCTGCAACCTCTGGTCGAAAATGCGATCAAATATGCGGTGACGCCCAAGGAAGAAGGGGCGGAAATAGCGGTCAGCGCGCAGCCTGCCGGGGATAATGTGCGGATCGTCGTATCGGACAGCGGACCGGGATTGAATGAAGGCGGAATGAAGCCGCACATTCCCATGAGCGAGGGGACGGGCGTGGGCCTGCCGAACATCCGGGACCGATTAATTCAGGCCTTCGGGGAACGACAGAGCTTCGAAACGCGTTCCACGCCGGGCGGATTTTCGGTCATCATCGAATTTCCGCTTAACATGGATGAAACATCGAAAGTGGCCGCATGACCATCAGAACAATCCTCGTCGATGACGAAAGCCTGGCCATTCAAGGGCTTCAGCTGCGTCTGCAAGCGCATGAGGATGTCGAAATTATCGAAACCTGCACCAATGGCCGCGAAGCGATCCGCGCCATCAAGACGCATAAACCGGACCTTGTGTTCCTCGATATTCAGATGCCCGGTTTCGATGGCTTTTCCGTCGTACAGGGGCTGATGGAGGTGGAACCGCCGCTGGTGATTTTCTGCACCGCCTATAGCGACCACGCGATCCGCGCGTTCGAGGCGCAGGCGGTCGATTATCTGATGAAGCCGGTGGACGAAGGGCGGCTGGCCGATGCGCTGGACCGGGTGCGGCAGCGGCTGAACGAGAAGCGGCAGGTGCAGGAAGTCGAGAAGCTGCGCGAAGTGCTGGCCGAGGTGGCGCCGCAGGCGATGAGCGATTTCGTCACCGACGATGATTCGCCCGCATCCAGCCGGTTCGAGAAGCTGATCAACATCAAGGATCGCGGCCAGATTTTCCGCGTCGATGTGGATTCGATCGAGCGGATCGACGCAGCGGGCGACTATATGTGCATCTATACCGCCGACAATTCGCTGATCCTGCGCGAAACGATGAAGGATCTGGAAAAGCGGCTGGACCCGCGCAATTTCCAGCGCGTGCATCGGTCGACCATCGTGAACCTCAGCCAGGTGCGGCAGGTGAAGCCGCATACCAATGGCGAATGTTTTCTGGTGCTGGAAAGCGGCGCGCAGGTGAAGGTCAGCCGATCGTACCGCGATGTGGTGGCGCGGTTCGTGCATTGATTTTGCGCGCTTAAAAACAACATCCGTTCGTTTCGAGCCTGTCGAGAAACGAGGCAGAACCGGGTTCGGCGGCGCTCAATGTGCAGCGCTGTGCTTGCGGCTCCTCGACCCTTCGACAGGCTCAGGGCAGGCTTCGCTCGAAGCGAACGGATGAAGGATATGGGGCTTTTGGGTCGGATCAATCCATCGTGCCGACCGGGCGGACGATCAGTTCGTTGACGTCGACATCGGCGGGCTGTTCCACCGCATAGGCGATGGCGCGGGCGATCGCGTCCGGGGTGAGGGCGATGGCGCGGAAATCCTCCATCGCGGCGGCGGCGCCTGCTTCGGTGATAGTGTGCGCCAGTTCGGATTCGACCACGCCCGGCGACACCACGGTCACGCGGATGTTGTCATGTTCCATGCGCAGTCCGTCGGAAGTGGCGCGGACTGCATATTTGGTGGCGCTGTAGACGCCGCAGGCCGGCCAGACGCGATAGCCGCCGATGGACGAGATATTGACGAAATGGCCGCTCCCCTGCGCCTTGAAACGGGGCAGGGCGGCGGCGATACCGTGCAGCACGCCGCGAATGTTGACGTCGATCATCCGGTCCCATTCATCGACTTTCAAACTGTCGAAGCGAGACAGCGGCATCACACCCGCATTGTTGACCAGCACGTCGATGCGGCCAAATTCCGCTTCGGTTGCGGCGATGAAGGCCTCCACATCGGCGCGGTCGGTGACGTCCAGCGCCA
>JAGVJS010000068.1 GCA_020051025.1 Sphingobium sp.
CAACAACCGCCCTTTCAAGTCCGTTTCAGATGTCAGCGCTTTCCCTGCCGGACACAGCCAGCCCATATTCGCCGGATGAATCCTGTCGCCTTCCAGAAAGATGCGCCGCTCGTCATCCCCATGCGGGTCGGCCATGGCGCGTATACCGCACCCCATGGCGCATCGGCCGCATAACGTCTTGGTCGCGATCATCGCCGTGCATCTAACCTATAGGGATGGCGGGAAAAAGGTCGCAACTCTCGTTCGCGGTTGAGTTGCCCGGCAATGCAGAGCAAATAGAGTCGCATGAAGCCCTTTCTTCTTCGATCGCTGTGCGCGCTCCTCATTCTGGGAGCAATCCATCCGGCGAAAGCAGCGAATGATCGCGGCCCTATGATCCTGGCCGCCGCCAGTCTTCAGGACGTGCTGGCCACCGCCGCCGTCGAATGGGCGCGTCAGGGCCACCCCCAACCCATCCTCACCTTCGCCGGATCTTCCGCCCTGGCGCGCCAAATCCGCGCCGGCGCTCCTGCGGATTTGTTCATTTCCGCGGATGAAGACTGGATGGACAATGTTGAAAAGGGTGGTTTCATACAGCCGCGCACGCGGGCGGACATAGCCGGTAACCGACTGGTACTGGTCACCCCCATTCGTCAGCCGGTCAAGCTGCAAATGGGCCGTGGCATGCCGATCGCCCGGGCGCTTGGCCCCTCCCGTCTGGCCATGGCCGATCCTGACTCTGTGCCGGCCGGCAAATATGGCAAGGCCGCATTGACAAAGCTCGGGGTCTGGGCGGCGGTCGAGCCCAAAATCGTGCGCGCAGAAAATGTCCGCGCTGCGCTGGCCCTTGTCGAACGGGGGGAGGCCCGGCTCGGCATCGTTTACGCAACCGATGCGCGCGCTTCGCGCAAAGTGCGTATTGTCGGCATTTTCCCGGCCTGGACCCACCCGGCGATCCGCTATCCGGTCGCCCGCCTCCAGACCAGCCGCCATGGCGATGCGGACGGCTTCCGCCGCTTCCTGCTATCGCCCGGGGGACGCGCCGTGCTGACGCGCTACGGTTTCAGCGCACCTTGATCGCCGCCCTTTCTCCCGAGGAATGGAGCATATTGGCCTTGTCGCTGAAGGTCAGCCTGGTCGCCGTCGCCTTCAGCCTGCCCGGCTGCTTCTTCATCGCCTGGATGCTCGCCCGTTGGCGGTTTCCCGGCAAACTGCTGGTGGATGCCCTTGTCCACCTTCCCCTTGTGCTGCCGCCTGTGGTGACGGGATGGTTGTTGCTGCTGCTATTCGGCATGAACGGGCCGGTCGGACGATGGTTGTGGGACGTTCTGGGCGTCACCCTCCTCTTCCGCTGGACGGGCGCCGCACTGGCAGCCGGGATCATGGCGGTGCCGCTCATGGTGCGGGCCATCCGCCTGTCCATCGAAGCGATAGACAGGCGGATGGAAAGCGCGGCCGCCACGCTTGGCGCTTCCCGGCTGCGGGTCTTCTTCACCATCTCCCTGCCGCTCGCACTGCCTGGCATATTGGCGGCCGTCATTCTCGGCTTTGCCCGCTCCCTGGGAGAATTTGGCGCCACAATCACTTTTGTATCGGATGTGCCGGATGAAACCCGAACATTGCCGATCGCGATCTACGCCGCCATGCAGATGCCGGACGGGGAATCCATGGTCACCCGCCTCGCCATCCTGTCGATGATCCTGTCGCTCGGCGCCTTGATGGCCTCTGAAATCATGGTGCGGCGCATCGCGCGGAGCAGATATCATGTCATTTGATGTCGATATCCGTCGCGCCATCGGTGACAGGACCATCGCCATTGCCTTTCGCACCGATCATCCGCTTGTCGCGCTGGTCGGTCCATCGGGCATCGGCAAAACCAGCATACTCGACATGGTGGCCGGCATCGCATCTCCCGATCGCGGGCATATCGCCATCAACGGCGATATTCTGTTCGACAGCGATGCGGGGATCAACCGGTCGATCGCGCAGCGCCACGCCGGCTATGTCTTTCAGGACCGTCGCCTGTTTCCGCATATGCGTGTGCGCACCAACCTGCTCTACGGCCGCCGCACCGGCATGGCGGTGGACATGGACGACGTGCTCGACTTTCTGGGTATTGGCCATCTGCTCGATCGCTGGCCCAGCAACCTTTCGGGTGGCGAGGCGCAGCGCGTGGCGATCGGCCGGGCGCTGCTCTCCGGCCCGCGCTTCCTGCTGCTCGACGAACCCCTCTCCTCGCTCGACCGTCACCGCAAAAGCGACATTCTCGATGCGATCGATCAGATCCGCAGGCGTTCTCCGATCCCTATTCTCTACGTCACGCATGACATGGGCGAAGCGGAGCGACTGTCGGCCATGATCGTGACCATGACCGACGAAGGGTGATGCGCGGGCGCCCGCCTGAACGAAGCGCCCGCCAGCTTCACTAGGCCGTACCTGACTATCAGGCCGTGGCTGGCTTGGCAGCGCCCCTCTTGCCCTGACCCGGCTTGCGGCCAAGGCCGATCTTGTGGGCCAGTTCCTTGCGGGTGGCGGCGTAGTTAGGCGCAACCATCGGATAATCGGACGGCAAACCCCATTTGGCGCGATAGTCTTCGGGGGTCATCTGATAATGAGTCATTAGGTGGCGCTTGAGCATCTTGAGCTTCTTGCCGTCTTCAAGACAGACGATAAAGTCAGGCTTCACCGATGCCCGGATCGATACGGCCGGCTCCTGCTTTTCGACAGGCGCCTCGACGGGCGTAGCCAATCCGGCAAGAGCGCTGTGCACGTTGGCGATGAGTGCGGCGACATCATTTACGCCCACGCTGTTGTTCGACACATGCGCAGCGACGATATCGCTGGTCAACGTGACGAGAAGTTCGGCTTGATTGGCATTATCACTCATTAAGGTGCGTCCCATTATTTCTGGTGGGACACTTTATAAGAACAATATCGATACTTGTCATGTGTGTGGATTTAAGCCGTGCGCATGATGGCTTCGCATGAAAGTCCACGCCTTCATAGTCAGCATAAAGGAGCGGCCTGGTGGACTGACGCAAACCTGCCTGCAAGCCCGTATCCCGGCAAGTGCAACCTAATGCACCGCGACCCTGGCGCGCTGTTCGATCGGGGCGCCCGGCGCTTGCGACCGTTTATGCTCCAACAACCGCGCGACCGAATTGCTGACCAGCAGTTGCAGCCCTTCCTCGCTCAACAACCCTCCCCGCACCAGGCAGCGCTCGATCAGCACGCGACGAAAAGCGGAATATAACGGCAAATCCGGCGCCTTGGGCCTTTGCCAGAAATCGTCCAGACTGCCGGTGTAGACCACGCCGGGAACTTTGTAGACGGCATGGCCCAGAACCATCACCGGTTTGCCGACATTCAGCGCCAGGGTGCCGACCGTGCTGTTGACGGTAACTACGCCGCGCGATTTGCCCACCACGTCGGCAATATCCCAGTCGGACAGATAGATAATCCGATCTGCCACGCCATAATGGCTGGCCAACCGACGCGTAAGCCGATCCCATCCGACCAGACCGGGATCGAGCGGATGGCGCTTTACCACCAGAGACACGTCCTGCGGCGCATATTGCGCGAAACTTTTTATGACAAAGCGCAACGCAGCCCGCATATTGCCGAACGGCGAATGAATGCGGATCTGATAGTCCGAATTCAGTTGCAGCGGCAGGGTGAAGTAGGGCTTGTCCTTGACCTTGTCCCATTCCGTTCGCGACCGCCGCTCATGGCTGTTGCGCATGATCAGCTTCCAGCACCAGGCGACGGATTCCATCAGGAAGCTGTGCGGCCTGTGCGTCCTATAAAACGGGAAAGCCGGCCGCATCAGCGCCGCAGCCAGGCCATTGCGCATCGTGTTACGGGCGCGCGCGCGGAATGTCGATGGAATGGGGGGCAGGACCGCATCCTGTTCGGACAGGACGCTCGCCTCTTCCATATACCATTGCGGGTCGAGCGGCAGCGTCGAATTGCCGTTCACGCCATCATCCTGCAACGTCATGAAGTCCGGCCGGATATAGCCCTCTTCCACGACATGGACGCGCAGACCGCGCAAGCGCGCCATGCCATGGGCGGACGCGTGATAGGGACGGCAATCGCCGTAAAGGATAAGGTCTGTGACCCCCTGATTGACGATGAAATCGTCGAAGAAGAGCGGCCAGTTGCGAAAAGAGCCCCGATAGTCCGTCGCATTGCCCGGCCAGTCGACCTTGTCGCCGCCATTGATGTTGATTCGCAACGCTCGATGCCCACGCTCGCGCAGGGCCTCTGCCAGCATCGCGAAATATGGACCATGCGGTCCTTGCAGGAACAGAAATGTCTTTGCGGACGCTTCAACCATGCAGCAACTCGGCGAACAAAGTCATAAAACGGCGCAACTTCCCCTGTAGCATCCGCAGCCGAATAAGCCATGTCATCGGCGGCGTCGATCCATTTGCCATGCGGTCCACCATCACTTCCGGGCCGCACGGCAACCGCGTAACCGGATCGATATAGCGAGGATAGAGAATGAGCGCGCCCGCCACAAGCTGATCCACGCTGAGTTGACGGCCACGGCGACCAGTCGATTGCGCCAGATCGCGAGTCAGCCCCCAGCCGGCGTAAAAAGGCATGCCATGCACCGTTACGGCACGGCCGCGCATCAACGCTTCAAAGCCGGTCAGCGACGACAGGACATGCACTTCATCCACCCGCTGCACCAGCTCCATCAACGGCGCACCCGTATCGATGGCATCGGCATGCGCCAGGACAGCCAGATCGGACAGATGGCCCTTGCGGTGGCCGGCCTGCACATCGGGATGGGGGCGATAGACGATCCAGCCATCCGGCTCCGCTGCGCGGACCCGCGCCAGAAAATCCAGATTGCCCGCAACCCCAGCACCGCCGTAACGAACGGACAGATCGTCCTCGACCTGCCCTACCGCCAATATGGTGCGACGCCCGGACGGCAGGGCGATCATCTTCCCGGCATCGGTTCCATATTTGGTGACACCGGCGGCACAGACCCGCTCACGCAATCTTGCCGCACGCTCGACCAGAGCCGGCGTGAAATCATGAGTCGCCAGCAATGTCTCCAGATCGTTGGCCTTGCGCGCATCATAATAGATGCCGCTCCGGTCGATCACCACCGAACCGGGCGGGTGCAACGCCGCGCCCAGTCCACGCGACCGCAAAAACCCGTCCTCGACCTGCGCGACCGGGACACCCTTCGCGGCCGCCTGCCCGATCGTTCCGGCCGGTACGCGCGATGGCCAGATCGCCAACGCCCCGCCCGCCTTTTGCGCCCGTCTCAGCCCGCTATCCACCGACAGAAAGGGTGGCGTGCGCGCGCCGTCCCACAGGAAATGCCGGATCGCTTCCTTCTTCCAGAAAGCCATGCCGCTCGCCGCGACGATACCACGATTGCCATCCAGATGACGCCGCCAGTCGGCCAGTTGCTGAATGACCTGCGCAATGTCGATCGGCGCGTCCGCAAAACAATCGCGATAGCTGGCTGCCGCCAGCCGCATCTTCAATGCTGCCTGCAATTGCCCAGGATCGATCGCCGCGCCATCTGCCCCGATGACCGACACCCCCAGCAAACCGGCGATCAGCGCCAGTTCGTCATCCGGTGCTGCATGAACAACGCAGGCCTGCTCCACCAGCGCCCAAGGATCGCATCCGGCCGGCAGACGACGCCCTTCAAGACCGGAAGACAATCCGGCATGCCCCGGGACGATGCCGATCTGATCCGGATCCAGCCCTTCGACCGCAGCGGGATCGACCGACACACCGTCGCGCACGATCAGTCGCAATCCCTGCGGTCGGTGTCCCCAATAATCGCCGCCGACGCGCGCCTGCGCCAATAGCGCCAGGATATCGTCGCAAATCGACGCCTCACCGTCATCAATCGACGCCGGCGCGCTGACCGCAGCCGTCGCAACAGCTATGCCGGCAAAAGGCGGCGATCGCAGGAACGGGACTGTCGGCATCAGAAACGGGTGTACGCCCGCGCAATATTTGTTGCGCGCAACGTTAGGCTGCCGCCATCGCCTGATGATGCCCCGATGCGGGCCATGCCCCTGTCCTTCCATGCCTCGCGGCGACCATGTGAGCGCCGCGGAAGAAGGTCAAGGATCAGAGGCCGTTACTTCTTCGATCAGGTCGGTGACGATGTCGAAATAATGCCGCCAGGTCGGCGCGCGCCAATCGGCCAGCCGCGCGATCTGCGCCGCTCGCTCCCTGGAATCCGCCACGGCATAGGCTTCGATCAGACGCATCCAGCCCAGACCGTCAAGCGGGTCGAGATAATCCGGCGCTTCTGCGCCCACTTCCCGGTGGGCTTGAATGTCGCTGCATATGACCGGCACCCCGGCCGCCAGCGCCTCGACCACCGGCATGCCGAATCCTTCCGCGAAAGACGGCATCAACATGGCGCGGGCATGGGCCACCAGCGCCTGCATGCGATTGTCGGATACTTCGCCCGCCTCGATCACATGGCCGCGCAGCGCCTCCGCCCGGTCCAGCATGTCGATGACATTTTCATTTTCCCAACCGCGCCGGCCGATCAGCACCAGCACTGGCGCCGCATCACCCAGCCGCTCGACCAGCCGTCGCCAGACATTCAGCAGCAGCAGGTGATTTTTTCGCGGCTCGATCGTCGAAATATAGACGAAATAGGGCCGTTCCGGCAGGTTCTCATCCTTGGCCCCAAAGATATCGGGCGCATCAGCCCCAAAATGCGCGACCCTGATGGCGCGCCCCTCCAGACCATGGCGCATATGCGGCTCCAGCGCATCGATCGTCGCCTGGCTGTTGCCGATGATGCCGCTGGCATGGCTGTCGATCGTACGCACCCGGCGCAGATGCTCCTGCGCGCCTTGCGGCCGGGCATATTCGGGATGGCTGAGCGGAATCACGTCATGGACCAAAGTGATGAACTTCGCCCCTTCGGCCCGCAAAATCGCGCCGACCTTTTCATGATCGTCCAGATGGTGCGGCGACACCTGCAAATAGACGCGCGGTCCTTTTGCCCGCGGCACCGGCCGTGGCCGGGTGGCGAACATGTGGCGGATCACCACCCCTTTGCTCTCACCGCTCGGCACGGCAACGGCATTGCGCCATTTGGCGGCAGTAAAGGCCAGAAACTGACGCACCGCCGCATTGTCCAGTCGCCCATAATAGCCGCCCGCCGGATGAACCGCCGCAAAGGCGAGGCGATCGGGCATCCGCTCCAGCAATTCGCGCGCATAGACATATTCGACCCGATCGATGCCGGTGGGCGACGGATGGAAGGAGCGTGAAAGCAGTCGCGAAATATCGAGGATGACCTCGCTCTCGCCGCGATTTCCTTGGAACAACTGGCTGGCCCGCTTGGACCGCAGGGCCATGCGCGCGCCCGGCGCAACAAAAGGGCGCAGCGTCATGGACGCGCGCCTTTCAGGGATGGAAGCCGACCGGCAAACATGAATCGCATCAGAATTGCGCGCGAATCTCTTCGGCCAGCGCCTGCAATGCCGCAGGGTCCGCCTGTCCGCCGGCGCCATGAACGGCAAAACTCTTGGGATCACCCTCCCAGCGCGGCAGGATATGGACATGCAGGTGGAAAATGGTCTGCCCCGCCGGCGCGCCATTATACTGGGCGATCTGGATGCCGTCGGGATTCAGCGCCTTACGGATGGCGATAGCGACCTTCTTGGTGGTCGCCATCACCTGGCCCAGCGCCTCGTCTTCCATCTCCAGCAGGTTGCGGGCCTTCGACCATTTGGAAATGACCAGCGCATGGCCCTTCGTCTGCGGCATGATGTCGAGGAAGGCGAATGTCGTGTCATCCTCATAGAGCTTCGTCGACGGGATCTTGCCCTCAAGGATCAGGGCGAAGATGTTAGCGTCGTCATACGTCCCGTCGAGGCTCATGGATTGCCCTTAGCTGATATAATGGGCGGTCGTCTTAGCAGCGACTTCCTCCGCCGTCACGCCCGGCGCCAGTTCGACGAGCTTGAACGGGCTGTCATGGTCAGGACGTTGGAAAACGCACAAATCCGTCACGATCATGTCGACCACATTCTTGCCGGTCAGCGGCAGGGTGCAGTCGGGAATGAATTTCGCGTCCCCATTTTTCGACGTATGCTCCATCACCACGATGATCTTCTTGACGCCCGCGACCAGATCCATCGCGCCGCCCATGCCCTTGATCATCTTGCCGGGGATCATCCAGTTGGCGATGTCGCCATTTTCCGCGACTTCCATCGCGCCCAGCACGGTCAGGTCGATATGCCCGCCACGGATCATCGCGAAACTGTCGGCGCTGGAGAAATAGGCCGACTGCGGCAATTCGCTGATCGTCTGCTTGCCCGCGTTGATCAGGTCCGCATCCTCCTCGCCCTCAAAGGGAAAGGGGCCGATGCCCAGCATGCCATTTTCCGACTGGAGCGTTACTTCCACGCCGGCGGGAATATGGTTCGCCACCAGCGTCGGGATGCCGATGCCCAGATTTACATAAAAGCCGTCCTGCAATTCCTTCGCCGCCCGCGCGGCCATCTCGTCACGAGTCCAGGGCATGTTATTTCTCCCCTTCGGCGGGCGGCGCCCACCTCTTGTCCATCGGAAATATGTCGTCGAACCCGCCCTTGAGGCCGCTGCCATAGACGGGGTTGGGCATCACGAACCAGCCATTGCCCCACAGCCCCGCGATCGGCAGCTGCATCGTCGCGGCGCGGCGGTCGGGCACGCTCTGGCCTGTATTGAACAGGTCGGAAAAATCGCCCAGCTGGTCGCCACCCATGGCGATAACGCAATATTTGCCGGAGATCGTCCAGCGCCGGCCATCCTTGCGCGACCCCATGGCATCGTCACCGCTCAGATATAGCGTCTGGCCATGCACCGCCTCGCCCAGCCCGGCCGCCCTGATCGCGCGCGCAGTTGCATCGGCATTGGCGGCCGACCGGTTGGTGTTGAAGATCACCGTCACGCCCAGCTTGCGCAGCGCGCCCAGCACATGG
>JAGVJS010000181.1 GCA_020051025.1 Sphingobium sp.
GCGCGTCGCTCGCCTCCACCGCCACTTCGCCGGGGCTGTCGGCGGGCAGGCGCCGGGCGCTCATATAGACAAGGAAGAAGAGCGCGCCGTAGCAAAGCGACCAGACGATGCTCTGCGCCTTGAGCGCCAGCAGCGGCTCCATCAGCAACGGATAGGCGATCAGACCAGCGAAACTGCCCAGGTTCGATGCCGCATAGAGCGGATAGGGATCGCGCCCCTCCGACAGCGCATACCAGCGTTGCAGCAGCGGAGCCTGCGCCGCGACGATGAAGAAGAGCGGGCCGATCGACGCGCCGAGCAGCCACAGCACCCACAGGGCCGGCTCCATGTCCGCGGGCGGTTGCCATCCCGCCAGCCCGATCGGCAGGAAGATGGCGGAAATCAGGAACAGGCCGAGATGAATCAGCGCCTGCCGCCGCGCCGGGAACCGCCCCAGCATATGGGCATAGCCATAGCCCGCCAGCAGCAGCGCCTGATAGACCAGCATGGCGGAGTTCCACACCGACGGCGCCCCGCCCAGCCGTGGCAGAGCCATGCGGGCAATCATCGGCTGGACCAGAAACAGCAGAAACGATCCCGCGCAGATCGTGATGATGAAGCGGGTGCGCGTACCGATCAAATGCCGATCCTCCTGTCGCCCCCGCCCCTTTCATGGCGCAGCCGGCGTGCAGGATTCAAGCCGGATTCTGGCGGAAGATGACGAAGGAAGTTTTGAATCAGCCGCCCAGCAACCGTGCCGCATGCAGCGCATGATAGGTCAGCACGCCCGAACAGCCCGCGCGCTTGAACGCCATCAACGTTTCCAGCACCATCGCGTCGCGATCCGCTGCGCCGGCCGCGACCGCATGTTCGATCATCGCATATTCGCCCGACACCTGATAGGCGAAGACCGGCACGGAAAAGCGATCCCGCACGCGGGCGACGATGTCCAGATAGGGCAGGCCCGGCTTCACCATCACGCTGTCGGCGCCTTCGGCCAGATCCAGCGCCACTTCGCGCAGCGCTTCCTCACCATTGGCGGGGTCCATCTGGTAATTTTTCTTGTCGCCCTTCAACAAGCCGCGCGATCCCACCGCATCGCGGAACGGGCCGTAGAAGGCGCTGGCATATTTGGCGGCATAGGCCATGATCTGGACGTTGGCATGGCCGGTTTCCTCCAGCGCCTCTCGAATCGCACCGACGCGGCCGTCCATCATGTCGCTGGGCGCGATGATGTCCGCGCCTGCCGCCGCCTGGTTGAGCGACTGACCGATCAGTACCTCGATGGTTGCGTCGTTGACGACATAGCCCGTTTCGTCCAGCAGCCCATCCTGCCCATGGGCGGTATAGGGGTCGAGCGCCACATCGGTCAGGATGCCGATATCGGGCACCGCATCCTTGATCGCGCGGATCGCGCGACACATCAGGTTATCGGGATTGAGCGCTTCGGCCCCATCGTCGCTGCGCCGTTCCGCCTGCGTATTGGGGAAGAGGGCGAGGCAGGGAATGCCGGCATCGCGCGCGTCCTTTGCCCGCTCGACCATCAGGTCCACCGACCATCGCGACACGCCGGGCAGCGCCGCGATCGGTTCCTCCACGCCTTCTCCTTCGGTGACGAACAGCGGCCAGATGAAATCACTGGGTGACAGGCGGTTTTCGGCATGCATCGCCCGGCTCCAGGCCGATGCACGAGTACGGCGCAGGCGCAGCGCCGGATAGGGAGCGTAGGTCATGCGAACGGGTGTAGGCTGCGGGGTTCAGGGGATCAAGCGGGGCACTTTGTCCCAGCCGCCTGCAACCAGAGTCAAAGCTTCCCCGGTCGCCGGCTCATCGCGAGCGCAAGCCACAGGCCGCCGGCGCGGACGACCTTGTCGTTTCTCAGATATTGCCAGGCCACCTGCCCAAACGGAACCGGTGAGCAGCCCTCCATGACGCCGCGATATCGGCCAATCTCTCGGCGCAGTTGCGCAATGGAGGCGCGTGACCGGGGGCATCGCAGGAGGCGCTTGGAAATCTTGACATATTCCCGCTCCAGAAAACGGGCGATGACCATCTTCGTGCGTGCGCTCACCCCGGGCAGGCAGTGGGGCAATTCAGCATGGAAGCCGACCAGCGCCCGCGCCAGTTCGTCATTGCGCCGCCGATCGAAGGCCTTGGCCGTTCTGGCAAGCTGCGCCATGATGCTGCCGGGGCGGGAACGGTAATAGATCCACGGTTCGGGGACGTGAAAGAAGCTGCGCACCTGCAACAACAGACGTGGCACGATCGCTACATCCTCGAAACAGGCACCGTCCGGGAAGCGCATCGCCGGGCTGAACAGATCGCGCTTCCAAACCCGCGACCAGACATGCAGGCGCCGCCGTGCGAAAATGCCGGCGATCAATGTTTCTGTGCAATCCGACAGCATGTGGGCCGGCCCGTCATAGGTCGAAAACGGCACATCCCCTTCCCGAACATAGTCGCAGGATATCAGATCGGGCTGATGGATGTTCACGATGGCGCGCAATGCGTCGATCGCACCGGCCACCATCCGGTCATCGGCATCGATGAACCAGATATAGCGTCCGCGTGCGGCATCCACCAATGTGTTGCGGGCCGCGCTGATCCCGCGATTGCGGGCATGGCTGATGACATGCGCCCTACCCCCGACCGCCCGCGCCATCTGCCGGCACAGTTCGGCTGAACCATCCGTAGAACAATCATCCAGGACGATAAGTTCGACCTGCGCATCATCGCGCATCTCATACAGGATGGAGGACAAACATTCTTCGACAAATGGCCGGACATTATACACCGGCACCAATATGCTCAGCCACAAGCCACCGTTCATCGCTGCGGTGCCATTGGCCGCAGCGGACATCATGCCTGTCATAGTCCCCCGATGCGAGTTCTCCTCGCACACCCCCATTGATGGGCGCTGCCTATCACGACCGATATCATTGCAAAAGCCTGTAGTTCTAATATGATAGAGGACGAATCTGCCGACTGCTGCGACGCTTGCCCGATAGGATCGAAAACGCGCGGGAACAATCGGGGAAGTTTACCGATCCTTTAGACCTTGGTCGAAGTGGGCAGGAATGATTACCTTTCGTAAACTCTGATATCGCAGGGCTGACAGGGCGACGGACAGGAAAGCCCCCCAATGATCAGCGTCACTTCGGACAAAAGCCGCAAGCTCGTCATCGCCCAGATGACGGGCTTTCTCGAACCCGCGGACGTGCAGCGTTTCAGCGACGACAAGGAAGCGGCCGTCATCGCCATGGGCCTTGGATCGGGCGAATATTATATGCTGGTCAACACCGAAGGGTGCGTCATCCAGTCGCAAGAGGTGGTGGCCACCTTCATGCGCGTGATCCTGCAATCGCCCTTCCGCTCGCGGCGGCTGGCGGTGGTGCGGCACGACAATCTGACCCGCCTGCAAACCCGGCGCATCCTGAGCGTGCGGGACGAAGCCGAACTGTTCGCGTCGGTGACGGAGGCCGAGCAATGGCTGTTCGACGCACCGGTCGAAAAGCGCGTCGCCTACGGCTGATCCGCTTTCCCCGTCGCCAGGCATCGCCTAAAGCCGGCTGATGCGCGCCATCCATCATATCGCCCTCATCTGTTCCGACTATGACCGGTCGCGGGCTTTCTATCGCGACCTGTTGGGCCTGCCGGTGATCCGCGAAGTGTGGCGGGCGGAACGGCAATCCTGGAAGTGCGATCTCGACGCGGGCAATGCGCAGATCGAACTATTTTCCTTCCCCGCGCCCCCTGCGCGACCGACCCGTCCCGAAGCCTGCGGCCTGCGCCACCTCGCCTTTCTGGTGGATGATCTGGACGCGGAGGTTGCGCGGCTGGCAGCGACCGGCGTCGCCTGCGAACCCATTCGCATCGACGAACATACCGGCCAGCGCTTCACCTTCTTCGCCGACCCCGACGGGCTGCCGCTGGAACTGTATGAAAGCGCCCCAGTCGCCTGATCCCGTTATTTCGCGAACCGTTTGAAGAAACTGTCGTCATTCCAGGCCGGCCGCGCCGCAGCATTGGCGACGCGCAACGTGACCGCCGTGACATAGGCGTTCAGCTTCGCGCTTTCGGCCGGCATCACCGGCTGGTTCAGATCGTCGAACGGCGAGTGGTAGATATTGGCCCGCCACGCTTTCTCCGTCGCCGCCTCCGGCGTACCGGCCTTGAAGCCATATTTGAAGAAGAGCGCAGGGATGCCCTGTCGAATGAAGGCATATTGGTCGGACCGGATGAAGACATTGCGGTCCGGGAAGGGATCAGGCGTAATCGGCAGGTTCATCTGCGCGCTCACCACTTCGGCCTCCTTGCCCAGACTGCTCTGGTCGTAACCGATCGGCGTCACGCTGGTCAGCGGAAAAATCGGCAGCGCCATGTCGAAATTCAGGTCCGCGACGATGCTCTTTGCCGGCACGGTCGGCCGCCCCGCAAAATAGCGCGCGCCCAGCAGCCCCTTCTCCTCCGCGGTGACGATGGTGAACAGGATGGAGCGTTTCGGCTTCACCTTGCTGGCCTTCAGCCCCCGCGCAATTTCCAGCAGGCTGGCCACGCCCGACGCATTGTCGAACGCGCCATTATAAATGGCGTCGCCCTTGATCGGCGTGCCGATGCCATAGCCGTCCAGATGCGCCGACAGCACGACATGTTCGGCCTTCAGCGTGGGATCGCTGCCCGGCATGACCGCGACCAGATTGGGCGAGGACAGGTCGCGCCGCGTCGCCGCCACCTGCGCCTTCAAACGTAGCGCCAGCGGGAAGCTGGCGACCGGGGCGCTGGCATCGGCTGCCGCTGCGATAGCGGCGAAATTCTTGTCCGTGCCCGCGAAGAATTGCGCCGACTTGGCCGGATCGAACTGCGCGCTCAGGAAGGGTTGCTTCGTTTCCCGCATCCCATCGTCCGCGAAATACAGCGCCGGCGCGCCCGCCAGCGCGACCCGCCGCACCCAGGGAATTTCCACCTGCCCCGGCGTCACCAAAGTGATGAGGCCCAGCGCCCCCTTGTCCGCCAGCCATTGCGCCCGTTCCGACCGGGCATGGGATTTGAGCGCACCCGAAATATTCGCCGGCCCGCCGGACAGCACCACCACGATCCTGCCCTTCAGGTCCAGCCCGGCAAAATCATCATGCCCCGCCTCCGGCAAATGCAGGCCATAGCCGGCAAAGACCATCGGCGCGTCGATCTGCTCCGGCACCGGGCCGCCGCTGCCTGAAAAGATGAGGTCGCCCGGCACCGCCAGCGCCGCCTCCCCCTGCGGCCCCACCAGCGCC
>JAGVJS010000418.1 GCA_020051025.1 Sphingobium sp.
GGCGCGGGTGAAGGACAGGTGCCGCGCCGCCGCGTCGAGCACGCGCAGGCCGTTCAGGGGAAGATGGGTCCGCTTCATGTCAGATCGCCACCGCCGGGCCGATCAACGGGAAGCGCGGGATCGCCGCCTCGAAGGTCGATCCGTCCTCCGCGACCATATGGTAGCTGCCCTCCATCGATCCGGTCGCGGTCTGCAACGGGCAGCCCGAGACATAATCGTAGGACTGGCCCGGCTCGATCACCGGCTGCTCGCCGACCACGCCTTCACCGCGCACGTCGTGCTTCACGCCGCGCCCGTCGGTGATCAGCCAGTGGCGAGTGAGGAGCTGCACCGCCTGGCGCCCCTCATTCTCGATGCGGATATGGTAGGACCAGAACCAGCGGCCGCGCGCCGGCTCCGACTGTTCGGGCATGAAGGACACGGCCACCCGCACCACGACGCCGCGGCTCTGGGCGACATGCGGGAAGAGCGCCTTCATGATCATAGGCCGACAGCCTTCAGCGCCCGATCGAAATCGTCGATCAGGTCCAGCGGATCCTCAAGCCCCACATTGAGCCGGAGCATGCCTTCCTCGACTCCCATCTCCGCGCGCACCTCCGCCGACAGCCCGGCATGGGTCGTCGAGCAGGGGTGCGTCATGAGCGAGCGAGAGTCGCCGATATTGTTCGAAATGTCGACCAGTTCGAGCGCGTCGAGCAGGCCATGCGCCTGGGCGCGCCCGCCATCGAGATAGATCGAGATGATCGTCCCGCCCGCCGACATCTGCTTCATCGCCAGACCATGCTGGGGATGGCTGGGCAGCGCTGGATAGAGGGTACGCGCCACGCGGCTTTCCAGGAAGCGCGCGACGGTCAGCGCGTTCTCGCTCTGCCGGGTGATGCGCAGATCCAGCGTCTCCAGCCCCTTGAGCACCACCCAGGCGTTGAACGCCGACAGGGTGGGCCCGGTGTTGCGGGTGAAGGACAGCAGCGTGTTGTTGATGAACGCATCGGTGCCGCACACCGCGCCGGCCAGCACCCGGCCCTGCCCGTCCATCATCTTGGTGGCCGAATAGGCGACGATGTCCGCGCCATAATCCAGCGGGCGCTGGAGCACCGGGCTGGCGAAGGCGTTGTCGACGATGGTCAGCAGCCCGGCCTCCTTCGCGATCCGGCACACCGCCTCCAGATCAACGATGTCGAGCGTGGGATTGGCCGGGGTCTCGAAGAAGAACAGCTTGGTGTTCGGGCGGATCGCCGCCTTCCACGCATCATTGTCACGGCCGTCGACGACGGTCGTTTCAATCCCGAAGCGCGGCAGCAGCGTATCGACCAGCCAGCGGCACGAGCCGAACGCCGCGCGCGCCGCGACGACATGATCACCCATCGAAAGCTGGCAGAGCAACGCCGCGGTCATCGCGGCCATGCCGGTCGCCATGCAGCGGGTCGCCTCGGCCCCCTCCATCAGCGAGATGCGCTCCTCCAGCATCTCCACCGTGGGGTTCTGCAGGCGCGAATAGGTCATCCCCTGCTGCTCGCCCGCGAAGCGCGCGGCGGCGTCCCCCGCGCAATCATAGGCATAGCCGGAGGTGAGGAAGATCGCCTCGCTGGTCTCGCCGAAATGCGAACGCGCGGTGCCGCCGCGGATCGCCTGGGTGGCGGGCCGCCAGCGGCTGGTGATGGTACGGTCCTGGCCGGTCAGCTTTTTCATGGCGAACGCTTTGCCGACGCGGGCGAGTCCCGTCAATGTCGGGCGGCGGCGGGGCTCATCGACCGCCCCCGAAAACGCGACGTCGACGACGAAGCTGGGCACACCCCATTGCGAACCATTCGCGAAAACTCCGGGTGCATGGGGTTGTGTGTTCGTTTTTCTATCTTCGCGTTCCGATCAGGCATGGCGGACAGGCTATATCGTGCCGGCGGGCAGCGCGACGCATGCCATGGCTGGCTCGCGAGAATCATCGACGCTCATCTTCCGACATGCCGCATACCATCGCCTCCGTTCCGCGCTGGGTCGGGCAAGCTAACAGAAAACCGAGCCAAACGCTAGAACAAATAAAGAACATGACGCCACCATCGGCTATCGCGGCCATCGGGTTGCCCTGCCCTTTTCAGGGCAAAACGCGCGCTTTCCCCAGCGTCACATCTCATCCAAAATGGCCTTTGTTCCGCTTGCGCAAGAAGGCTGGCCCTTCACTTTGATCGCGACGTCGGGGGATGTCGCGAATCGAGGGGGTGGACCATGCGGTGGTGGGCTCTGTTTACGGCTGCGCTGAGCCTGTCGGCGGCGGCGCACGCGACCGAGACGATCACCTACCAATATGACGTCCATGGCCGGCTGACCCAGGTCAACCATAGCGGCACGGTCAATAACGGCCTGCAATCGACCTACAGCTACGATCCGGCCGACAACCGCACCAGCCTTGCGGTGACCGGCGGCTGGACCTGCGGCGGCGCTTCTACCGCACTTCGGAGTTCGGCCAAGGTCAACGGCCAAGCCCAGCTTCAAGCTTCGGAGGCCGCTCCGCCACCCGGCCAAAAAACTCTCTTCATCACCGCCGGCACATCGTGGACAGCTCCGTCGGCTGGTGCTGGCCTTGGTCGATAACGGCGATTGGCGGAGGCGCGAGCGGCAGACCAGGCACGACAAGTTCGGGGGGCACCGGTGGCGGCGCAGGGGCCTTTGCGAGCATCAACCAGGCCGATGCGGTCATTACTCCTGGCCAGACCATTTACTTCTCGGTGGGCAATGGCGGCGCTGGAAGCTCGTCCGGAACCGGTAACAATGGCGGCGACACATGGTTAAATTTCACGACCAACGCGCCGCCCGAGGGGCCGGAGGAGGGCGTGCTCGCCAAGGGCGGCATCGCATCCATTGACGCATCGAATGGCGGCATTGGCGGACAAGCTGCCGATTCGATCGGCTCAGTCCGGTTTAACGGTGGCTCTGGCGGAAATATCGCCAACACCGTTACCGGCTCCGGTGGAGGCGGCGCGGCAGGGCCAGGTGGTGATGGCGGATCGGGCGCCAGCGCGGGCGGCG
>JAGVJS010000361.1 GCA_020051025.1 Sphingobium sp.
CGGGCGGCTGCGGGATATGCTGAAGCTGCCCTTTGCTCCAACCGGGGCACAGCGACGCGCGATCGGCGAGATCGAGGGCGACATGGCGCAGGCGACGCCGATGCTGCGCCTGTTGCAGGGGGATGTGGGGTCGGGCAAGACTTTGGTGGCGCTGATGGCGTTGCTGAACGCGGTCGAGGCGGGGATGCAGGGCGCGATGCTGGCGCCGACCGAAATATTAGCGCGGCAACATTATGAGACGTTGCGCAAGATGGCGTCGGGGCTGCCAATCGAGATTGCGATCCTGACCGGGCGCGAGAAGGGCAAGGTGCGCGAGGCGACGCTGATGGGGCTGGCGGACGGCAGCATCGACATTCTCGTCGGCACCCACGCCATTTTTCAGGAAGCGGTGCAGTATAAGGCGCTGGGGCTGGCCGTGATCGACGAGCAGCATCGCTTCGGCGTGGCGCAGCGGATGATGCTGGCGAGCAAGGCGGAGCGGTCGCCGCACTTGTTAGTGATGACCGCGACGCCGATTCCGCGCACGCTGACTTTGACCTATTATGGCGAAATGGAAGTCTCCCGGCTGGACGAAATGCCGCCGGGGCGCCAGCCGATCCAGACTTTGGTGATGGCCGCGAGCCGGCTGGATGAGGTGGTCGAGGCGCTGGCCCGCCATGTCGAGGGCGGGGGGCAGGCCTATTGGGTATGCCCGCTGGTCGAGGAGAGCGAGACGAGCGATCAGGCGGCGGCCGAGATGCGGGCCGAGACGCTGCGCCAGCGGTTCGGCGAGCGGGTCGGGCTGGTCCATGGCAAGATGAAGGGGGCGGACAAGGATGCGGCGATGGAGGCCTTCTCCGCCAATCGCACGCAGATTTTGGTGGCGACCACGGTGATCGAAGTCGGCGTGGATGTGCCCAACTCCAGCCTGATCATCATCGAGGGGGCGGACCGGTTCGGGCTGGCGCAGCTGCACCAGTTGCGTGGGCGGGTGGGGCGCGGCGACAAGCCGTCGACCTGCCTGCTGCTGCGCGGCAATGCTTTGGGCGAAACGTCGCGGGCGCGTCTGGCGCTGATGCGGGAGACGAATGACGGGTTCCGTATCGCGGAAGAAGATCTGAAGCTGCGCGGCGCGGGCGAAGTGCTGGGCACGCGCCAGTCGGGTGAGGCGGAACTGAAGGTCGCGACGCCGGAACATGTCGCGGCTTTGGTGGATAGTGCGCGGGATGATGCGCATCTGCTGATCGAGCGGGACGGCGGGCTGGACAGCGCGCGCGGGCAGGCGGCGCGGATATGTTTGTATCTGTTCGAGAAGGATGCGGCTGTGGGGTTGCTGCGGGGCGGGTGAGTGGTAGGGGCGGCATAGTCCCAGGTCACGATCATGACTTATTCTGTTGCGACATAATCCCGGCAAAGGAGTATGGCTTTGAACAGACGGGATATCCTAGCCGGAATTATGGCGACAGGCCTGGCGGGATTTGCGCCCCGATCTCTGGCGCAGACGGCGTCGATGATTGTTAGCAAGATTGCGCTGATGGATGGCCGTGTCGTCATGCCCGTCACCATCGGCGGACGAGGACCATATCTCTTCCTGATCGATACGGGCGGGGCGACCAGCCTGATCGACGGAAAGCTGGCGAGCGAATTGCAGCTGGACCGGACAGGACCGGTGAAGGCGCGGGGTATCGGCGGCGTCGCGACTCTGGGAACATTTACGGCGCGCGACGTGGTGTTCGGCGGGGGTGTGCGGCAACCGATGGTGTCGCTGGCCGGGATAGACGGCGGCTTTGGTCCACGCGTGCGCGGCGCATTGGCGGCAGGAATGCTGACCAGCGTGGACAGCGATCTGGATATCGAAGCGAATGAATGGCGCATCTATCCGAGCGGACGGCCCGAACGGGTGGGCTTTGTGAAGGTGGAGAAGGCCATCCGCGCCGGTCATGGCGCCCTTGGTCGCAACGCGGCGTCGCAGCGTCTCTATGGCCCTGCGCAGATCAACGGCACGACGTTCGACTGTTTGCTGGATACCGGAGCGCCGGGCGCGATTTCGATAAGCTATGACTTGGCGCGTCGGATGAAGCTGTGGGACGATACGCGCCCCTTCGCGCCGCAGGCGACAGGCGGAATTGGTGGCAGCGGCGGGATCGGCAGGATCGTTCGGGCGGACGATGCGATGGTTGGCGGGGTGCGCTTCGAACGGCCGCTGGTGCTGCTGCGTGGCCCGGCAGATGGCGCGCGGGGGCAGCATGATGGCATTGTGGGGCTGGCCATGCTGCGTGGGTATAATCTGTCGACGGATGTGCGTGGCAAAGCGCTCTGGCTGCAACGGCACAAGGATGCGGCGCCCGTGCCCGAACGGTACGGGTTGTCGGGCCTGTGGCTGGACGACAAGGGGGATGCGTTGCGTGTCGCAGCGGTGGGGCATGGCAGTCCGGCCGCCGCCGCCGGTGTGATGGAAGGGGAACAGGTCGTCGATCTGGATTTCCGCTCGGCTATTTCGAAACTGTCGGGTCGGCCGGGGCAGGCAGTGGAACTGACAGTGGCGGGCAAGGGCGGCAAAAGGTCAGTCGCCTTCACCTTGCGGCCATTTCTCTGAACGAAAGCCAGCGTCTTTCTTCGCAACAACCATGGGCAGAATGGCGCGCCACAAGGCGTGCCTGACCCGCCCGCAAAAACATCTCGCACCTGCGAAACAAAATTGCGGGCGGTCGCGTTGCCCTCCGCATGACAGATATCAGCCTTACACACATCACGCCGATGGCGTTGATGTCGATCGCCATTTCAGTGGCCGCCGCTTTCCTGATCCACTGGGCGCTCTACTGGATTGCGCTGCGCGTCGCAAAACATTCGAAGATCGAGCCGGTGCTGTTGCCTGCCATCTATCAGCCGACGCGCTGGCTGGTAGTGTTGCTGTCACTGGGCGCCGGGTTGAAGTCCATCGAATTAGGCGACAGGGCCGAGGATATATGGTCGATCGGCGCACGAATGGTCTTTGCGTTGCTGGTCGGGTGGCTGGTGTTCCGCCTGATGCGCGCGGGCAAGGCGATGCTGGAGGCGCGGGCCGACATCAGTGTCGAGGATAACCTGAAAGCCCGGCGGCAGCGGACGAAGATCAGCATCCTCTATCGCATTTGCCAGTGCATCGTCGGTTTCTTCGTGATCGCGATGATGCTGATCGCCATTCCGGGCGTGCGCACGATCGGCGTGTCGCTGATGGCGTCGGCGGGGCTGGCGGCGCTGGC
>JAGVJS010000097.1 GCA_020051025.1 Sphingobium sp.
GCGGTCAGCGGGCGCTGGTTGCGTTCCAGCAGCGCGACATAGGAGGCGGAAATATCGAGGTCGGCGGCCATGTCGGCCTGCGTCAGGCCGAGTTCGCGCCGCAGCCGCCGCAGGCGCGGCCCCATATAAACCGGACGATCCTTGGCCATGACATGCGACTCCTGTGCAGGCTTTACAACTTTACAGCAGATTTTTGTAAAGATCGACAACTGAACTTCAGGAGGACTGCCGCACTGCAACAGGGGCGATTAGGTCGGGGGCAACCGCTCACTCCCTTCCAAAGGACAAGGCCCATGACGACCTATCAGGACAGCATCGCAAAGGCGCAGAACCTCATCGGCAGCCACCCCGGCACGTGGGATGGCATCAACGCCGAATCCGTCGCCCGCATGAAGTTGCAGAACCGCTTCAACACCGGGCTGGACATCGCCAAATATACCGCCGGCATCATGCGCCGCGACATGGCCGCCTATGATCTGAATCCGGCCAACTACACCCAGTCGCTGGGCTGCTGGCACGGCTTCATCGGTCAGCAGAAGCTGATCGCGATCAAGAAGCATTTTGGCACGACCAAGCAGAAGTACCTCTACCTGTCCGGCTGGATGGTCGCCGCGCTGCGCAGCGATTTCGGTCCGCTGCCCGACCAGTCGATGCACGAAAAGACCAGCGTTGCCGCGCTGATCGAGGAGCTCTACACCTTCCTGAAGCAGGCCGATGCCCGCGAACTGGGGATGATGTTCCGCGATCTGGACAAGGCGCGCGAGACGGGCAACGAAGTCGAAGCCCAGCGCCTGACTCACGCCATCGACAATTATGAAACCCATGTCGTGCCGATCATCGCGGATATCGACGCGGGCTTCGGCAATGCCGAGGCGACCTATCTGCTGGCCAAGAAGATGATCGAAGCGGGGGCCTGCGCGCTCCAGATCGAAAATCAGGTTTCGGACGAAAAGCAGTGTGGGCATCAGGACGGCAAGGTCACGGTGCCGCATGAGGACTTCCTGGCGAAGGTCCGGGCATGCCGTTACGCATTCCTGGAACTGGGCGTGGACGATGGCGTCATCGTCACACGGACGGACTCGCTGGGTGCAGGGCTGACCAAGCAGATCGCCTATTCGAAGGAACCAGGCGACATTGGCGACCAGTATAACAGCTTCCTCGACTGCGAGGAGATCAGCGACATTGCGCAGGCGAATGGTGACGTGATCATCAATCGCGGCGGCAAGCTGTTGAAGCCCAAGCGCCTGCCCAGCAATCTGTTCCAGTTCCGCGAAGGCACCGGCGCGGATCGCTGCGTGCTCGATTGCATCACCTCGCTTCAAAATGGCGCGGACCTGCTGTGGATCGAGACGGAAAAGCCGCATATCGAGCAGATCGCGTCGATGGTCGACCGCATCCGCGAAGTCATCCCCAACGCCAAGCTGGTCTATAATAATTCGCCCAGCTTCAACTGGACGCTGAACTTCCGCCAGCAGGTGTTCGATGCATGGGCGGATGCGGGCAAGGATGTCAGCGCCTATGACCGGGCGAAGCTGATGAGCGCGGATTATGATGCGACCGATCTGGGCCTTGAGGCTGATGAGAAGATCCGCACCTTCCAGAAGGATGCGGCGGCGCGGGCCGGCATCTTCCACCACCTCATCACCCTGCCGACCTATCATACGGCGGCGCTCAGCACCGATAACCTCGCCAAGGACTATTTCGGCGCGGCGGGCATGCTGGGCTATGTCGAAGGGGTCCAGCGCAAGGAAATCCGTCAGGGCATCGCCTGCGTGAAGCATCAGAATATGTCGGGCAGCGACATTGGCGACGATCACAAGGATTATTTCGCCGGGGAAGCTGCGCTGAAGGCCGGCGGCGCGCATAATACGATGAACCAGTTTGCGGCCTGATCCGCGGCCTAAAGGCCAATAGCTTCATCCCGGCGCGGCTGGGATGAGGCAGGACTGAAATCTAGTCTGCGGCGTGCAGGCCGCAGACTGTGACAAGAGCCAGAGCGCGGGGACTTCGACACTCCCTTCGCGTTTTTGGGTGGAAGGAACTGGACGATCCGGCGGCGCACCGCCGGGTCGTTTTTTGACTGAACTAACCCAAAAAAAATCCGTTCGCCCTGAGCCTGTCGAAGGGCACTTCTTTAAGAAGTAATGGGCTTCGACTTCGCTCAGCCCGAACGGGTGAAGGATTAGGCAATCCCCGCGCGCTGACGCACCGTCTGCTTCAAAATGTCGAGCGGCATTGCGCCCAGCGTCAGCACCTCATGGAACGCCTTGAGGTCGAACTTGTCGCCCTGCTTGGCCTTCACTGCGTCGCGCAACTGGGTCCAGACGGTGTGGCCGATCTTGTAGCTGCATGCCTGCCCCGGCCAGACGGTGTAGCGGTCGATTTCGCCCTGGCTGCGGCCGCGCGCGATGCCGGTCGTGGCGATCAGATAATCGGTCGCCTTTTCGCGGCTCCAGCGCTTGGCGTGCATGCCGCTGTCCACCACCAGACGGGTGGCGCGGAACAGCAGCGATTGCAGATAACCGACCTGCCCCAGCGGGTCGCCTTCATACATGCCCATTTCGTCGGCCAGCTGCTCAGAATAGAGCGCCCAGCCCTCCGAATAGCCGCTGTAGAAGCCGCGCCGGCGGATCATCGGGATGCTGTCGGATTCAAGCGCGACCGACACCTGCAAATGATGGCCCGGCACTGCTTCATGATAGCTCAATGTCGCAAGCCCGAATTTCGGCCGGTCGAACGTGTCGCGCAGGTTGATGAAATAGATGGCCGGCCGCGACCCGTCGAGCGAGGCATTCTGATAATAGCCGCCCGGCGCGCCCGCCTGAATCGTCACCGGCACCCGGCGCACCTCCACCGGCGCCTTGGGCACGGTGTTGAACGCTTCGGGGAGGCGCTTTTGCATGGCGATGATCTGGCTGTTGAGTCGCGCCAGCAGCGCTTCGCGGCCCGGATCGGTGTTGGGGAACAGCTGGTCGGGGCGCTTGTTGAGTTCGACCAGCCGGTCGCCGACGCTGCCCTGACTCATCCCCTGACCCTTGAGGATCGCGTTGATGCGGGCAGAGATGTCGGCCACCTGATCCAGACCCATCTGGTGGATTTCATCGCCGGTCAGCCGGGTCGTGGTCGCGGCTTCGGCGGCAGCAGCATAGAAAGCCTCGCCATCGGGCAGGCGCCAGCAGCCCGCGTCATGGCTGGCCTTGGCGCGCAGCTGCGCCA
>JAGVJS010000188.1 GCA_020051025.1 Sphingobium sp.
GCGACACCGCTGGTGGCGCAGCAGGGTGCGGGCGCGCCCGACGCGGAAGCCTTCCGCAATCCCCCATCCGATGTGCGGCCGCAGACGCTCTATTTCTGGATGAACGGCAATGTGACGCAGGCGGGTATCGACGCCGATCTGGACGCAATCAAGAAGGCGGGCCTTGGCGGCGTGCTGGTGTTCGATGGCAGCGACGATGTGCCCAAGGGACCGGTGGATTATCTCAGCCCTGAGTGGCTGGGCCTGATGACCCATATGATGGGCAAGGCCGATACATTGGGGTTGCAGGTGGGCATGCACAATGCGCCGGGCTGGTCGTCCAGCGGCGGACCGTGGATCGCGCCTGCGCAGGCGATGCAGCAGATCGTGTGGACCGAAACCACCGTGGCGGGCGGCAAACGGGTGCGCATGGCGCTGCCCCAGCCCTACACCAAGCTGGACACTTACAGGGATGCGGCGATCATCGCCTTCCCGGCTTCGGCTGGCGATGAAAGCGCGTACCGCGACGCCATCGCCGCCATGCGCACAAATGTCCCGGTCGATGTTGCCACGCTGACCGACCGCGACCTGCATAGCAGCGTCGACGTTTCGCCCGACGTGCCGCTGGTGGTGGAGATGAAGGCGCCCTTTACTGCGCAGGCATTGACGCTCTATGCCGAAAAGGAAGTGCCGGGCTTTTCGGCGACGCTGGAAACGTCGGACGACGGACAGAACTGGGCGTCGGTCGGCAAGGTGAACGTCGCCACGGAGCGCGGGATCGAGGCGCCGGGATCGATCAACTTCCCCACCGTGACCGCCCGCTATTTCCGGGTTACGCCATCGGCCACCGTGAAGCTGTCCGAAACCTTGCTCTACGCGACGCCGCGTATCGAGGATTGGGATGTGAAGGGCGAACATGGGTTCCGCATGGGCGCGGTGACCAAGGGGCCGGGTGATGCCCCCGTCCCCGACGCGATCGATCCGGCGAAGGTCATCGACCTGACCGCGAAGGTGGATGCGCAGGGGCGGATCGACTGGGTCGCGCCCAAGGGGCGCTGGACGATATTGCGCATGGGGCATACGCCCACGGGCAAGATCAATGTTGCCGCCTCCGACGCCGGCCGCGGGCTGGAGGTCGACAAGCTGAACGTCGCCTCCGTCGATCATCAGTTCGACAGCAGCGTCGCGCGCGTCATCAAGGCGGCGGGACCGATGGCAGGGAAAGCTTTCGCCAATCTGGAGATAGACAGCTATGAAGCGGGTCTTCAGAACTGGACGCCGACGCTGATCGCCGATTTCGCGCAGCGCAACCGCTATGACCTGCTGCCCTGGCTGCCGACGCTGACCGGGCGGATCGTGGGGGATGCGGGCAAGTCGGACAAAGTCCTGTTCGATTTCCGCCGGACGCTGGCCGACCTGATGGCGGAGCGCTATTATGACCGGATGCAGGGCCATGCCAATGCGGCGGGGCTGCGTTTCCATGTGGAAGGCTATGGTCCTGGCCCGTTCGATGCGTTGCAGGTGAGCGGCCGGGCGCAGGTGCCGATGACCGAATTCTGGACCCGGACGCCATGGACCGACAACCGGTCGGTCAAGATGGTGTCGTCCGCCGCCCATGTGTACGGCAAGAGCGTGGTTGCGGCTGAAGCCTTCACCGGCGAATCCCAGACCAGCCGGTGGATGGACTATCCCTATTCGATGAAGGCGCTGGGCGATCAGATGTTCGCGCAAGGCTTCAACCAGATCTTCTTTCACCGCTATGCCCACCAGCCCAATGTGAAGGCGGAACCGGGCATGGTGATGGGTCCATGGGGCATCAATCTGGATCGCACCAACACCTGGTTCGGGCAGGCGAAGCCGTGGATGGATTATCTGGCGCGCAGCCAATATATGCTGCGCCAGGGGCATAATGTCGCCGATATCCTGTTCTTTGTAGGCGAGGACAGCCCCAACCAGTCGGAAAATATCCGGCCCGATGTGTCGGCCGACGCCAACCCGAAGATCGGCCAATATTTCGATCCGCTGATCCCGGCGGGCCATGCCTATGATCTGGTGAATGCCGAAGTGCTGCTGACCCGCGCCAGCGTGGCCGATGGCAAGGTGGTGATGCCCGATGGCGCACGCTATGCGATGCTGGCGCTGCCCAAGGGGATGACCGGGATGACGGGGCAGTTGGTGGCGCGGCTGCGCATGATGGTGGAGCAGGGCATGGTGCTGCTGGCCCCCCGTCCCACCCGGTCGCTGGCGATGGACGATGCGCAGTTCGACCGCGATGTTGCGGCGTTGTGGGGCACCGCCGGGGACGGCGCGCCGCGCATAGTGGGCAAAGGCCAGGTCTTTTCCAGCGGGACGATTGCGAACGTGCTGGCCGCGACGCAGACGCCAGCGGATGTGCGGTGCGACACGGCCAGCCCCGACGGACAGGTCACATGGCTGCATCGCAAGATCGCCGATGGCGACGTCTATTTCATCGCCAACCGGCAGCGGCGGGCGGAGCGGGTCAGTTGCACCTTCCGCGTGACGGGCA
>JAGVJS010000316.1 GCA_020051025.1 Sphingobium sp.
GGCCGCAACAAGCTGTTCATCCGCGCCATCGCGGATTCGGGCGTCGCCGGGCCGACACAGGCGACCACCGGCCAATATCTGGGCGACATGCGCCTGAACTATGCCGCGCCCGATCCCGACCTCAAACTGTACGACGTCGGCCGGGTCGAAGTGCTGGAAGGGCCGCAGGGTACGCTCTACGGCGCCGGGTCGCTGGGCGGCATCATCCGCGTCATGCCCAACGCGCCCAACCTCGCCGAATATGGCGGGCAGATGTCGGCCGGCCTGTCCGCCACCCAGCATGGCGATCCGGGCGGCGACCTGTCCGCCACCCTCAACATCCCCATCGTCTCGGAAAAGCTGGCGCTGCGCGTCGTGGGCTATGGCGTGCAGGACGGCGGCTATATCGACGACGTCAATCGCGGCAAGGACGACGTCAACCGGGTGCGCACCTATGGCGGCCGCGCCGCGCTGCGCTTCGCCCCCAGCGACGACTGGACCATCGACCTCAACGGCGTCTACCAGCATATCGATGGCGACGACGCCCAATATGCGACCCGCTCGGTCGGCCGGCTGGAACGCGCGTCCGCTGTCGCACAGCCCTATTATTCCGACTATCTGCTCGGCAATGTACGGATCGAGAAGCAGTGGGACAGTCTGCGCTTCGTTTCCTCGACCGGCTATGTCCGCCACATATTGGCCGAAAGCTACGACGCGACCCAACCGGGCGGCCCGCCCGCCTTGTTCCGCCAGCGCAACCGGGTCGATATTTTTTCGACCGAAAACCGGCTGGTGCGCGACCTGGACAATGGCCTGGGCTGGATATTGGGCGCCTCCTACCTCCAAAGCACGTCCGATCTCAATCGCTCGCTGACCTCCTTCGGCACGACCGACATCCAGCCCATCATCATTCCCGGCGTCGCAATGTACGGCCGAGGCATGGCGGCGCCAGCGACGGGCGTGCGCAACATGGTCAAGGAAGCGACCATGTTCGGCGAAGCCTCCTTCGAACCGGTCAAGGGGCTGATCGCGACCTTCGGCGGACGGCTCACCAGCAGTCGCCTGTCGGGCGAGGCGCTCGATCCGGTCGCTGCCCTTTCCGACAGCGAACTGGCGCGGGCGGAGGCGCAGGCCGACCGCAGCGAAACGATCTTCCTGCCCTCCGCCTCGCTGCTGACCGACGCGATCCCCGACGTCACCCTCTACGCCCGGTTCCAGCAGGGCTTCCGCCCCGGCGGCCTCGCGGTCGATGATCAGCGGGTGCGCCGCTTCCAGAATGACCGCATCTCCACCGTGGAGATTGGCGCGCGCAAGGGTGTGCCCGGTCGCGACGTCTTCGCCGCCAGCGCGAACATCGCCTATACCGACTGGCGCAACATCCAGGCCGACGTCACCGACCGCATCGGCCTGCCCACCACCGCCAATATCGGTGACGGACGCATCTACACGGTCGAAGGCCGCATCGTCGTGCGAGCGATGCCGCAACTGACGCTGGACGGCAGCATCATCTACAATGACAGCCGCCTGTCCCAGCCCGCCGACTTCGTGCGCATGCTGTCCTTCGACGGCCGCTCGCTCAGCCTGCCCAATGTCGCCAATCTGGGCGGCCGGCTCGCCTTCGACTATCGCGCGACGATCGGCAACGCCATGCGCTTCACCCTGTCCGGCTCGGCCCGCTACGTCGGCAAGTCGCGCCTGGGCGTCGGGCCGATATTGGGCCAGACGCAGGGCGACTATGTCGACACCAGCCTGTCGGCCAGCCTGACCCGCGGCCCGGTGCAATATTCGCTGTCGCTGACCAACCTGCTGGACAGCAACGGCAATCGCTTCTCGCTCGGCACGCCCTTCGACCTGCGCACCGACTATTATACCCCGCTGCGCCCCCGTACCGTTCGCATCGGTGTCGATTTCGCATTCTGAACAACTATTCATCGCATTGCCTGACGGAAGCCACGCTCCGGCGACGTCCCATGCGCACGCGCGCACTTGATACAGCGCGACACGCAGAGGAGACATCATGCGACATCTATTGGCCTGCACGGCCATTGCGCCCGTGCTGGCGGCCCTTACCGTGGCCGATGCGGCGGCAGAAACCACTATCGGCACCGCCACCACCACTGCCGTCAAAACCTCCACCGTGGCCAACGGTGCAAGGGACGACATCACCATCAGTTCGGCCGGGTCGATCAAACTGACCAGCGGCGCCGCCGTCACCATCGACAGCAACAACAAAGTGTCGAACGCCGGCGCCATCACCATCAACGATGCCAACAATGTTACCGGCATCCTGGTCGCCCCCGGCACCAGCGGCGCCATCACCAACAGCGGCACCATCACGCTGACGGAAGATTACACCGCGACCGATACCGACAAGGACGGTGATCTTGACGGCCCCTTCGCCAAGGGTTCGGGCAAGAACGGGATCTGGGTCCAGTCCGGCGCGGCCCACACGGGCGATATCGTCCATAGCGGCACCATCTCGATCGAGGGCAACCAGTCGGCCGGCATCCGTCTCGACGGACCGCTGACCGGCAACCTGTCGACCAGCGGCACCACCAGCGTTCTGGGCGACAACAGCTATGGCGTGGTCGCCAACGACGTGACCGGCAATGTTACGCTGCGCGGTGCCACGTCCGTCGTGGGCGCGAACAGCATCGGCGCGGCCCTGCTCGGCGACGTCAACGGCGCCGTCAAGATCCAGGGTACGATTACCAGCACCGGCTATCGCAGCACCACGCGTCCCAGCGACGTGACCAAACTGGACGCCGACGACCTGTTGCAGGGCGGCTCCGCCGTCGTCATCGCCGGCAACGTAACCGGCGGCGTCATATTCGACGTACCGCCGACGCTGGACGAAAAGGATACCGACGTCGATGACGACGGCCTGACCGACAGCACCGAAGGCAGCGCCGTCGTCATCACCTATGGATCGGCCGCAGCGGTCCAGATCGGCGCAACCGACAGCGCGACCACCATCGGCGCGGTCACCGGCAACAGCACCGGCTATGGCCTGATCGTCAATGGCGGCATCGCCGGCTATGGCATCTATGACGGCGCCAATGCGAGCGGCCTGGTGGTCGGCGGCCTGGGCGGCGATGTGACGATTGCCAAGGGCATCGGTGTAAAGGGCACCATCAACGCCATTTCTTACGACAGCACCGCCACCGCCCTTCGCATCGGATCGGGCGCCAGCACCGGCATCGTCGATATCAGCGGTTCGCTCGGCGCCAGCGGATCGACGAAGGACGGCACCGCCGCGCGCGGCCTGGTGATCGACAGCGGCGCTTCGGTCGGGTCGATCGTCGTCAGCGGCACCGTGGCGGCTGCGGCAAACAGCACCGAAAAGGGCAGCGCCATCGCCATCCTCGATTCTTCGGGGTCGGTTTCCAGCCTGTCCAACACCGGCAAGATCAACGCGAGCGGCGGCAAGACCGGTTCCAATGTTGCGATAGACCTTAGCGCCAACAGCAGCGGCGTCACCCTGACCCAGGCCGCTGCCTCCGCCACGGCAACCACCATGCCCAGCATCGCCGGCGACATTCGCCTGGGATCGGGCAATGATGTGCTGACTGTGTCGGCCGGTTCCATCACCGGCAACGTCAATCTGGGCGCCGGTAACAACAGCCTGTCCCTGTCTGGCGCCTCCAGCCTGACCGGCAACACCGTCTTTGGCACCGGCACCAACAGCCTGACGCTGGCAGGTACATCCAGGGTTACGGGCGCGGTCGATTTCGGCGGCGGCGCCGGCACGCTGACGCTGGGCGGCACATCGTTGCTGACTGGCGCGATCAGCAACAGCGGCAATGTCGCCGTGGTGCTGAACGGTGGCACGCTGAACAACACAAGCACTGGCGCAGTTGCGCTGTCTTCCCTGTCGGCCAGCGGCACCTCCACGCTGGGCGTTACCATCAACGGCAAGACCGGTGCCAGCACCGTTTACGACGTGGCCGGGGCAGCCAGCTTCGCCAGCGGATCGCAGGTCAAGGTCAACCTGACCCAGGTCAGAGGGTCGATCGGCGATTATGTCATCGTGCGCGCCGGTTCGCTCAGCGGGTCGCCCACGCTGGCCAGCGCCGCTCTGCTGCCCTACATGTTCAAGAGCAGCGTCACAGGCGACAACAGCGCGGGCACCGTGACCCTCTCCATCGCGGCCAAGACCGCATCGGAACTGGGTCTGAGCGGCTCGACCGCCAGCGCCTATTCGGCGATCTTCAACGCGCTGGACAATGATGCCGACGTCGCCGCCGCCTATCTGGCGGTCAATGATGGTTCGACGATGACCGGCAATCTCCGCCAGATGCTGCCCGACCATGCCGGCGGCACGTTCGAAGCCGTTACATCGGGATCGCGCGCAACCGCCCGCATCCTGTCCGATCCCAACGGCATCTATCGCACCAAGGACGGACGCCTGGGCTTCTGGCTGCAACAGGTCGCTTTCGGCAGCGCCAAGAGCGTGGGCAATACCGCCTCTTACGACATCAGCGGCTGGGGCGCGGGCGGGGGCCTTGAATATCTAACCGATATTGGCGCGTTCGGCGGCTCCTTCGCCTATATCTACGGCAGCAACAGCGGAGGATCGAACAATGCGGTCGACTCCGGTCAGATCGAACTGGCGGCGCACTGGCGCGGACAATGGGGACCGTTCCTCAGCTTCGCCCGTCTGTCTGCGGCGCGCATCACCTTCGATGGCACCCGCAATTTCGAAAGCGGCGACGTCAGCCGCACCGCGGATGGCAAATGGAACGGCACGCTTATGTCCGCCACGGCAGGCGCTGCCTATCAGTTTGACATGGGCCGCTTCAGCCTGCGCCCGGCGGTCGGGATCGACTATTACCGGCTCAAGGAAGATGGGTATAGCGAAAGCGGCGGCGGCGATGCGTTCAACCTGACCGTGCTGGGCCGCACCAGCGACGAACTGACCGCCAATGGCACCGTCACCGCCGGCTACGACTTTGGCAGTCTGAACAAGGAAGATGGCTGGGTCCGGCTCGAACTGGAAGGCGGCCGCCGCCAGATCGTGGGCGGGTCGCTGGGCGACACTACGGCCTATTTCAAGGGGGGCGATCGCTTCACCCTGGTGTCGGAAGAGCGCACCAACGGCTGGACCGGCCGCGCGCGCCTCTATGGCGGCACCGACACCTTCCGCGTCGGTGGCGAATTTGGCGCGGAGGAACAACAAAATCACGTCGCCATCTCATTTAGGGCGACGGTTAACTTCGTCCTGTGACGTCTTGAATGTGAAAGGACGGGCCACACCCCACAGACCCTCCCGGTCCGTCCCTTCCGCTCCGGCAACATACCCTCCCCAAGGGCGCCGGGCATAAAAGGAGGGGCGTCGCTGGTCCCCCGGCGGCGCCCCTTTTTCTTGTCAGTGGGAAGACTGAGCGATCTGATCCAGCAGCCGGTTCAGCGCTGCATCCATAATCTCGTCTGCCGGCACGGCGTGCGCCTTGTCGAGTTCGATCGTGAAGCGGGATATGGTCTTTTTAGCGGCAGCATCCCGATCGATGGACCAGGCGAACGTAAATTCCGCACGCCCGGAAAGCGCTTTGGTGTCTCCAGTCCCGAAGACACCCCATGACCGCGCGCACAGTTTCACACGCAGCATCTGGAAATTGATCTGAAAATTATTGATGCCCGCCAGGAACGGGTCCGCTTTTCGTTCGGAAAGCATGCGCTGGATCAGCAGCGCCAAATCCTTTTGGGACCGCAGAAAATCCCGACCATGCAACTTGCTATTGGGCATGCACAACAGCCCCGCGCGTACCGGGCCGACACTGGCTGTGAGTGGGAATTCGATCGAAGCGGCGACGGTTGGAATCGCAGGTGGTGCAGCGATCGGCTCCGTCGTCGCATAGGCAGGCACCATCGCACCAAGCAGCACAAACGCCGCGATCCACGCCCCGATGGGTAACATAATCCCCCTGTTCAGGCCCCGAATCCCCCGATTCGTTCAAGCCTGAACAGAGGCTTATCGCTCGATCCTAGAAGCGCATAGAGAAGATGATGCCGGTCAGCCCGCCAGCGCCTTTTTCACCAGTTCGTTGACGACCTGCGGGTTGGCCTTGCCCTGCATCGCCTTCATCGTCTGACCGACGAAGAAGCCGAACAGCGCTTCCTTGCCACCGCGATACTGCTCGACCTTGTCGCCATTCTTCGCCAGCACGTCCGCCACCGCTGCTTCAATCGCGCCGGTGTCGCTGGTCTGCTTCAGGCCCTTTTCCTCGACGATCTTGCCCGGCTTGTCGCCGGTTTCCAGCATGATCTCGAACACCTGCTTGGCGATCGTGCCGCTGATCGTGCCATCCGCGATCAGGGCCAGCAATTCCGCGCCTTCTTCAGGGCTTACCGGACTGTCTTCCAACGATTTGCCAAGGCGGTTGAGCGCACCATAGAGTTCCGACAGCAACCAGTTTGCCGATGCCTTGGCGACCTCGCCCTCGCTCTTCTTCTGGATGCGCGCGCCTTCGGCCAGCAGCGCTTCGAACCAGCGCGCCGTGTCGGCGTCGGCGGTCAGGGTCGCGGCATTATAGGCGGACAGGCCCAGATCCTGCGCATAGCGGCGCAGCTTGGCGTCCGGCAGTTCCGGCAAGGACTGGCGGCACGCCTCCAGGAAAGCGTCGTCCAGTTCGAGCGGCAACAGGTCAGGATCGGGGAAGTAGCGATAGTCATGCGCATCTTCCTTCGACCGCATCGAGCGCGTCTCGTTGCGATCCGGGTCATAGAGCCGCGTTTCCTGCACGATCTTGCCGCCGGCCTCCAGCACGTCGACCTGACGGCTGGCCTCATGCTCGACCACCGCCATCACGAAGCGGACCGAGTTGACGTTCTTCGTCTCGGTGCGCGTGCCGAACTCTTCGCCCGGACGACGCACGGAGACGTTCACGTCGGCGCGCATCGAACCCTGATCCATATTGCCGTCGCACGATCCGACATAGCGCAGAATGGTTCGCAGCTTCGACAGATAAGCCCCTGCTTCGGCAGGCGAACGCATGTCCGGCTTCGACACGATTTCCATCAACGCCACGCCCGACCGGTTGAGGTCGACATAGGAGCGGGTCGGATGCTGGTCGTGCATCAGCTTGCCGGCATCCTGCTCGACATGGATACGCTCGACACCGATCACCTTGGTGCTGGCTTCGGGGTTCTTCTCGTCCAGCACGATCTCGATCTGCCCTTCACCCACGATCGGGTGATAAAGCTGGCTGATCTGGTAGCCCTGCGGCAAATCGGCGTAGAAATAATTCTTGCGGTCGAAGCGCGACCATTTGTTGATCTGCGCGTCGATCGCCATGCCGGTGCGCACCGCCTGACGGATGCACTCCATATTCGGCACGGGCAACATGCCAGGCATCGCCGCATCCACCAGGCTGACCTGCGTGTTCGGCTCCGCCCCGAAAGCGGTCGCCGCGCCGGAAAACAGCTTGGCGTTCGACGTCACCTGCGCATGGACTTCCAGGCCGATCACGACCTCCCACTCGCCGGTTGCGCCCTGGATGCGATAGGTTGATTCAGTCATATTACCACCACTTGTCAGGGCGCGCGCTAAAGCCAGCGCGTTCTTCAATTGCGAGGGCCGCATTCAGCACGGTCTGCTCGTCCAGCGCCTTGCCGATGATCTGCAAGCCGATCGGCAGCCCCGCCGAATCCAGCCCGCCCGGCACTGCCATCGCCGGCAGCCCGGCCAGCGACGCCGGCACGGTGAAGACGTCGTTCAGATACATGGCCAGCGGATCGGCCTGCTTTTCGCCGAGCGCGAAGGAGGCGCTCGGCGCGGTCGGCGTCAGCATCAGGTCGCACTTTTCGAAGGCCTGCTCGAAATCGCGCGCGATCAGCGCCCGGACCTTCTGCGCCTGCGTATAATAGGCGTCATAGAAGCCCGCCGACAGCACATAAGTGCCGACCATGATACGGCGCTTCACTTCCGGCCCGAACCCCAGAGCGCGGGTCGCGGCATACATGTCCTGCAATCCCGCCCCATCAGGCAAATCGCGCTGGCCATAACGCACCCCGTCATAGCGAGCGAGGTTCGAGGAGGCCTCGGCCGGGGCGATGATATAGTAAGTCGGCAGCGCATATTTGGTATGCGGCAGCGATACTTCGACCACCTCGGCGCCCGCGTCCTTCAGCCACTCGATGCCGCGATCCCACATGGCGGAAATTTCCGCGTTCAGGCCATCGGGGCGATATTCCTTGGGAATACCGACCTTCTTGCCCTTGAGATCGCTCGATAAATTGGCTTCCCACTGCGGCACGGCCAGATCGAGGCTGGTCGAATCTTTGGGATCGAAGCCCGACATCACCTCCAGCAGGATCGCATTGTCGCGCACGGTCCGTGCCATCGGCCCGGCCTGATCCAGCGAGGACGCGAACGCCACGACGCCCCAGCGCGAGCAGCGACCATAGGTCGGTTTAATACCGCTGATGCCGGTGAAGGCCGCAGGCTGACGGATCGAACCGCCGGTGTCGGTGCCGGTCGCCGCCGGGCACAGCCGCGCGGAAATGGCCGAGGAGGAACCGCCCGAAGACCCGCCGGGGGCCAGCGAGGCATTACCGCCGTCATTGCGCCGCCAGGGTGAAATCACATCGCCGAAATAGCTCGTCTCGTTGGACGATCCCATGGCGAACTGGTCGAGGTTCAGCTTGCCCAGCATCCCCGCGCCCGCTGCCCACAGCTTGCCCGACACGGTCGATTCATAGGTCGGCACGAAGCCTTCCAGCATGTGGCTGGCCGCTGTCGTCTGCACACCCTGCGTACAGAAGAGATCCTTCATGCCGATCGGCACACCGGCAAGCTGGCCCAGCGTTTCGCCCGACGCCTTCGCCTTGTCGGCGGCATCTGCGGCTTCCAGCGCCTTTTCGGGCGTTTCCACGATGAAGGCGTTCAGCGCCTTGGCAGCGGCCACATTGGCGTTGAAGCCCTCCGCCACTTCGCGCGCCGAAAAATCGCCCGCACGGAAGCCGTCGCGAATTTCCGCTACGGTAAGATCAGTAAGATCAGTCATATTTCCAACCCGTCATGCTGAACTTGTTTCAGCATCCATTTGGCCCGACAAACCGGGGTCGCCCTTGGGGCACCAGATCCTGAAACAAGTTCAGGATGATCGATTGACGCCTTTGGCGTCACTCGATCACCTTGGGCACCGCGAAGAAGCCATGTTCGGCCTGTGGCGCATTGGCCAGCACCTTGTCGCGCACATCGCCGTCGGTAACGACGTCGTCGCGCAGACGTTGATGGTTGGGGATAACGGCCGTCATCGGCTGCACGCCGGTCACGTCCACCTCGCCCAGTTGCTCCACCCAGCCAAGGATGTTGTTGAGTTCGGGCACCATGGCTTCGGCTTCGGCGTCAGTCACCGAAATGCGCGAAAGGCTGGCGATCTTTTTCACGGTCTGAAGGTCTATCGACATGGGGTGCCGCTACCATCCGTGCCGATCCGCTTCAAGCCGCTTTCGCGCCCCTTGCGCAGGACAGTCCCATGCGCCAGACAAGACGCAAATATTTCGGAGAGCATGGGTGGCCCGCAAATTCCTCTATGTCATCGCGACACTGGTCGTGCTGGTGATCGCGGCCCTGCTTGCCTACCGCGTATGGGGCATGCAGCTCATCCGCATGGTGATGGTCCCGCGTGAAGCCTTCAGCCAGCTGTCCGCCTTGCCCGCCAACGCCTATGACAGCGCCGACATGTGGATCGCCCGCCCCGACAAGGTGCAGGACAATGTCGCGCTATGGACCCCGGCCGGCGTGGAAACGCCCAAGGCCGCGCGGCCCGCTGCCATCTTCTTCATCCACCCGACCAGTTACATCACCACCTTCGGCGACGCCCATTGGAACGCCCGTCTGGGGGACAAGGATGCGGACGCGACCGCAAGGCGCTTCGTCATGGGCCAGGCCAGCGCCTTCAACGCCGCCGGTGCCGTCTGGGCGCCGCGCTACCGCCAGGCCAATTACGGCGCCTTCCTGACCGACAAACCAGCCGGCGATCAGGCATTGGCCGCCGCCTATCGCGACGTTGCCCAAGCCTTCGCCGCCTTCCTGAAAGCCAACCCCACCGGCCCGCTGATCCTCGCCGGCCACAGTCAGGGGTCGCGCCACCTGCTGCAACTGCTGCGCGA
>JAGVJS010000180.1 GCA_020051025.1 Sphingobium sp.
CGAACAGTCGATCCGCGTGCTGGGCAACGCCCGTAACGCGCGCGAACTGGGCGAAACCCGCATCGCCATTTCCGGCGGGCGCACCGTCAAGCTGGCGGACATCGCCGATGTGCGCGACATGTATGCCGAACAGCGCAACCTTTCGTTGATGAACGGGCGGCAGGTCACGAGCTTCAGCATGGAAAAGGCCAAGGGATCGTCTGACGTCACCGTCTATGACGAAGCCATGAAGGTGCTGGATAAGCTGAAGCAGGAAAATCCCAAGGTTCAGTTCAAACAGCTCTACACCAGCGTCGAATATACCAAAGGCCAGTATCACAGCGCCATGGCCGCGATGATCGAAGGCGCGGTGCTGGCGGTCGTCATCGTCTTCCTGTTCCTGCGCGACTGGCGCGCAACGATGATTTCGGCGCTGGCGATCCCGCTGTCGGCGATTCCATCATTCTGGTTCATGGATATGATGGGCTTCACGCTGAACGGCATTTCGCTGCTGGCGCTCAGTCTGGTCGCGGGTGTGCTGGTCGACGACGCGATCGTGGAGATCGAGAATATCGTGCGCCATATGCGCATGGGCAAAAGCGCCTATCAGGCGTCGATCGACGCGGCAGACGAAATCGGCCTGGCCGTGCTGGCGACCACCATGGCGATCGTCGCGGTGTTCCTGCCGGTCGCGATGATGCCGGGCCTTGCGGGCCAGTTCTTCATCCAGTTCGGCATGACCGTGGTCGTGTCCGTGCTGATGAGCCTGGGCGTGGCGCGCCTGATCACGCCGATGATCGCAGCCTATTTCCTGAAGGCCCATGGCGAGGAAAGCCATGGCGAAGGCTGGCTGATGGACCGCTATATGAGTGTGCTGCGCTGGTCGCTGAAGGACGAAAAGGCGAGGGAACGGCGCGCGCGCGGCGGATTCCGTAACAAGGCCGCCGGGCTGCTGATCGACCATCGCGTCTGGACGCTGGGCATCGGGTTTCTGGCGTTCGGCGCGACCATCGCCGCCTTTTCCACCCTGCCCATGACGTTCCAGCCGACGACCAACACCGATTTCAGTCAGGTAAAGGTCGAAACCGTGCCGGGCAGCACGCTGGCGCAGACGACCGCCATCACCCGCAAGGTCGCCGATATGCTGGCCGCCGACAGCGATGTGGTAGAGGCAGCCTTTGCCGATATCGAACCGACCAGCGCCGACATTTTTCTGACGCTCAAGAAGGACCGGCCGATCAGTTCGGTGGACTGGGAACGCAAGGTCGCGCCCAAATTCCAGTCGGTCGCCGATGCGCGGGTCAATTTTCAGTCGCAGTCGGGCGGCGGATTCGGCCGCGACATCATCATGATGTTCGGCAGCGACGATCCGGCCAAGCTGGAGGAAGTCGCCAACAAGCTGGTTCATGAAATGGCGGGCGTGCCCGAACTGCGCGCGCCGCGCGTGCAGGGCGACTTGCAACGGCCCGAAATCATCATCAAGCCGCGCCTGGACCTGGCCGCCAATCTGGGTGTGACGACCGCGCAGTTGAGCCAGGCGATCCGCATCGCCACCATCGGCGACATCGACCAGAACAGCGCCCGCTATTCGCTGTCCGATCGCCAGATTCCGATCCGTGTTTCGATCGCGGAGGAAAGCCGCAAGAGCCTGTCGACGATCGAAAATATGCCGGTGCCGACCGTAACCGGCGGTTCCGTACCGTTGAAAGTCGTGGCCGACATCAGTTTCGGCGCGGGGCCAACGCAAATCCGTCGCTTCAACCAGATCCGCCGCGTCGTGGTCGGCGCTGATCTGGCCCCGGGGCTGGTCACCAGCCAGGCAATGGTCAAGATCAACGCCCTGCCCACGATGAAGGCCATTACCGAAGGCAAGATTCAGGGCGTGCAGAAACTGAATGCCGGCGACAGCAAGTTCCAGATGGAAATGCTCCAGAATTTCAGCGTCGCCGTTCTGTCGGGCATCATGCTGGTGCTGGCGGTGCTGGTGCTGCTGTACAAGCGGATCATGCCACCTTTCGTCAATATGGGGTCATTGATGCTGGCGCCACTGGGCAGCGCGCTGGCGCTGCACGTCGCGGGGCAGCCCATGTCGATGCCGGTGTTCATTGGCCTGCTGATGCTGCTGGGCATCGTCGCGAAAAACTCCATCCTCGTCATCGACTTCGCGCTGGAGGAAATGGAGAAGGGCGTGCCCAAGAAGGTCGCGATCATCGACGCGGGGCACAAGCGCGCCCAGCCGATCGTCATGACCACCGTGGCGATGGTCGCGGGCATGGTGCCGACCGCCCTGTCCTTGTCGGGCGACGCCGCCTGGCGCGCGCCGATGGGCATCACCGTGATCGGCGGCCTGATGCTGTCGACCGCGCTGACGCTGGTGATCGTGCCGGCTATTTTCAGCCTGGCGATTGGCCTGGAAAGCTGGATCGGTCCGCGTCTGGGCCGGGGTCTGCTGACCTACAAAGCGGGTGATGATGGCAACCCGGTGCGTGGCGCGGTGCATCCCGCCGAATGATCGGAATCGTTCAGGCAGGGCAAAAACAGACCTTGCCTGAACGAAACGGCAGCGTAACCGTTAAGGGATCATGACGCTGCTTCGCCTGCCCCGGCCGAAAGACCTTCTGACGCCGCACCCCGCCCGGCGTATGCAATTGATGGCGACAGGCATGTTGATTGCGATGGCCGCGCTGTTCATCGCCGCGCGGGCCACCGCCCATCTCCACCCCGCCATCGGTTTCGTCCAGGCCTTTGCCGAGGCCGCGATGGTCGGCGGGCTGGCCGACTGGTTCGCGGTAACGGCCTTGTTCCGCCATCCGCTCGGCCTGCCCATCCCCCACACGGCGATCATCCCGCGCAACAAGGACCGGATCGGCGACACGCTGGCCCTGTTCCTGCGCGACAATTTTCTGATCCCCGCGGTGGTCGCGCGGCGGATGCGCCATATCGACGTCGCGGCGGCGGCCGGGCGCTTCCTCGCCAG
>JAGVJS010000014.1 GCA_020051025.1 Sphingobium sp.
CAGCCCCCGCCCTTCCAGCACCTTGCGGGCCAGCGCATCGGCCTCTGCAAGGGTCATCGCAATCATGTCACTCATGCTGCCGTCGCCGGCTTCGCGGTGAACAGCCGCACGCCGAACACCGGCCCGGCCGAACTGCGGTCATGCGGCACGAAGCGCACCTTCACGCTGTTCTTGCCCCTGGTCAGCGCTTCGGGGATCGGATAATCGACATCCAGGAACTTGCCGGGCTTGTCATTATCCAGGCTCTGGGTAGCCAGCTTCACATTGTCGACCAATATGTCGAAGCTGCGCTTGCGCTCGCCCCCCCAATAGGTCGCCTGCAACAACAGCGGGCCGGACTGCACCTTCATATTGAACTCGAAATAGCCGCCCGACCGCGCATCGCGGCCATTGCGTCCGCGATAGGAGGCCGGATAGCTCAGTTCCGACGTCAGCCCATGATCGCGCTCGGGCTGCATTTCGCCCAGATGCATGACGTCGATCGAACGGGCGGCCAGATCCTTTTGTCGCGCCTGCTCGGCGAGGAAGGCCGCCTCTTCCGTCTTCCAGGCGCTTTCCGAGAAGCGCTTGAAATAGACCGCGCTACGCCGCTCATACTGGCTGTAGAAGGGCACGAAGGACAGGTTCGCCGGGCGGATGATATTCTGCGTGCGATAACGCGGCCGGTCCGACACGATCGGCGCGAACGCCCCCAGCGGGTCTTCGCCGACCATCGCCGGTTCCACGCCGGTCCAGTCCATTTCCGCCGGGCCAAGGTCGGCCGCCATCACCATCGGCCCGCGCACCACGGCCACTACATCGGGCGATCCGGGCGCCGCTTCAAGGCGCAGGTCGAGCGGCAACGACAGCGCCACCACATCGCCCTTCTTCCATCGGCGCGTCACGACCGCATAGCCATTGGCAGGCTTCACCGACACCGGCGCACCATTGACGCTGAGGCTAAAGCGGCCATTGGCCCAGCCGGGAACACGCAGCGCCAGCGAAAACGCGCCCTGCTTCACCGCGTCGATCGTCAGTCTGATATCCGGCTTGAACGGATATGCGGTATCCAGCGTCAGGCCGACGCCCTTCGCTTTCCACTGCGCTTCCGATGGGATGTACAGGTTGACGAACAGCGTGTCGTCGCCCTCCCAGTAGATGGAATCGCCATGCTTGGCGTGGCTTTCCATGCCCGAACCGACACAGCACCAGAAGGCATCCTCATCCGGCTGCGAATAGCCGCGCGGCACGCCGCTCATCATCGGCGTCATATAGGTGAAGCCGGCATTGGCCGGGTTCTGCGCCGACATCACATGATTGAGGTGCGCGCGCTCATAATAGTCGAACAAGGCGCCGTCCGGCTGCCAGCCGTAGAGATGCCGCGTCAGCTTCAGCATATTATAGCTGTTACAATGTTCGCAGGTGGATTCGGTCAGGTGCAGCGCGACCGTATCCGGCTCGAAGAAATATTCGCGATCGGCATTGCCGCCGATGACATAGCTATGATGCTGCGTCACCCGATCGAAGAAGAAGCGCGCAGCACGGCCCGGCTCTTCCTTGCCGGTCAGTTCATGGAGGCGGGCGAGGCCGATCAGCTTGGGCACCTGCGTATTGGCGTGGAAGTTGGACAGCTTGTCCTCCTGCGCCATCAGCGGATCGAGCACCCGTTTATCATAGATGCGCTCCGCCACCGCCAGCCAGCGCGCATCGCCGGTGCGGGCATAAAGTTCAGCATAGCTGTCGTTCAGGCCGCCATATTCGCAGCCCAGCAATTCCTGCATCTGCGCATCGTTGAGCGCTGCGAAGACCTTCTCGAAATAGCCGGCCAAGCCGGTCACGACGGTCAGCGCCTTCGCATTGCCCCAGGCGCCATGCACGTCGAGCAGCCCGGCGAAATATTTGTGGACGGTATAGAGCGGCGACCAGCTGCCATTGAGGTCAAAGCCGCCCGACTTGATCTGCCCCTGCATCACTTCGGGGAAAATCTGCTCGCCATCGACGATCTGGCCGTCCTTGGTCTTGCGCCCCAGCGCGCCGATATAGCCATCCTTGCGCTGCGCCTGGCACAGCGCCAGCTCATCGACGATATAGTCGGCGCGGCGACGGCATTCTGCATTGCCCGTCTGCTGCCAGCCCAGCACCAAAGCGGTGATATAATGGCCCAGCGTATGGCCAGCGATCGTGTCGGATTCCCAGCCACCATAGATCGGCGCCTTCGGTTCCAGCCCCGCATATTTGCGGAAATTATGCAGGAAGCGATCGGGGCTGAGCGACAGGAGATAGGCGATGTTGACCTCCACCGCCGTCGCATAGTCGGACGGGTGCAGGCGCACATCGGTCAGCGGCAGGGGCCTCGCCCGCAGCGGAATACGGGGCACGATCGCGGCCAGCCCCTGGAACGGGACGGCGCAGACGGCAAGGGCAGCGACCCCCGCCAGCCACTCGCGACGATTGGCTTTCATTGCTAAACACTCCTACCGAATATCGTATACTATACGATAGAGCGAAGGGTCAGGCTGTCAATCCCTATTGTCCGACTTGTTCAGCGCCGCAGAGCGACGTGCATGTCCGCCAGCGCCAGTTCAATGAGGGTGCGCATCGCCTTGTGCGCCTGCCGCGGATTTTGCGCGGCGATCTCGCGATGGAGCGCACGATGTTCCGGCATCGGGTCGCGCGGCGCCGCCTGCACGCGCTGCTTGGTCGCCGTGGTCCAGGCGATCGCCGACATGATCGAACTGGACAGGGAAAAGAGCAGCTCATTCTGCGCCGCCTCCATCAGCAGGCCATGGAAGCGCTGGTCGGCGGCGCGGCCCTTTTCCGTCGCCAGCGTATAGCGCTCCATCGCGTCGAGCGCATTGGCCATGTCGATCAACTGCCCTTCGCTGCGCCGGGTTGCCGCCATTTCCGCCGCATGGGGTTCCACCATCATGCGCAGTTCGAACAGGTCGCGCAGAAATTGCTCGGTCGGCTCCGACTGGATCTGCCAGGCGAGCACATCGGGATCCAGCATGCTCCACTGGCGCCGTTCATTGATCCGCGTACCCGCCTTGGGCCGGCTGCTCACCAGCCCCTTGGCGGTCAGGATGCGGAACGCTTCCCGCAGCACCGACCGCGATATGCCCAATGTTTCGGCATGGTCGACCTCAGCCGGGAAGACATGCCCCACCGGCAGCGCGCCGCCGACAATCTGTGTCGCCAACCGATGCGCAACCATATGGTGCAGCCGCCCGGTGACGATCGATATGCCGATCGCGCCGTCCTGACCATGTTGCCCATCATCCATGCCGTCATCCAATCCTGTACAGTCTGTTTCACGCTACACGGATAAGCCAGCGAGGAAAAGACCGATCTTATATCGTATAATGTTGTTGACGATCAGCATCGTTACGGTCATGACTGCGCCCTCTTTCTGGATAATATAGGTATGCGCGGCCGTGGGCATCTTCCCTTATTCTGTATCGAAGAGCGTCAGCCTGTTCGCCCTGAGCTGCGCCTTGGGCCTGTCGGCGCCCGCTCTGGCGCGCCCGACTGTAACCGCCGCCGCCCTGCCCGATATCAGCGCGCGCTACGCCCTGTCGGACAAGTTCAATGGCCAGGGCCTGAGCGACCTGATCGACAATGCCGATGTCACCCCCCGCTTCGTCGGCGGGGGCAAGGGCCTGCTCTACCGCACAGGCCATCGCCTCGCGCAAACCTATGTCTATGTCGATCTCGCCACGCTGGCGAAGACGCAGGTGGCGACCACGGCGCAGTTGATCGCGGCGCTGGGCAGCGCGACTGGCAAGCCCGTCGATGCCGACGCCGCCCATATTGCCGAAGTCGATTATGATCCGGCGGCCAAAGCCTTACGCTTCGCCGCCCTCAATGGCCGCTGGACCCTCGATGCCCATGGTAAGGCCGAAAAGATCATCGAGGCGCAAAGGAAGGAAGACCTCTCCCTCCCCTCGCCCGACGGCCGTTTCCGCATCGTCGCGCGCAACTTCAACCTGATCGCGGTCGACATAAAGAGCGGCAGGGAAGTCGCGCTCACCACAGACGGCACCCGCGAACAGCCCTATGGCCGCTCCATCCCGCAACTGGCCGATATCTTGCGCGCCGGGACCGAGGAACCGGACATGCCCGTCTCCGGCGCATGGTCGCCCGATGGCCGCTATCTGCTCAGCTGGCGGCTCGACACCCGCGAGGTGAAGAAGCTGTCCATCACCCAGCAGAACCCGCCAGGTGCATTCTACCCGCGCAGCTTCTCCTATGTCTATCCGCTTGCCGGCGCAGAGAAGCTGCCGCAGGCGACCCGCTTCGTCATCGACATCGAACTGGCGATGAAGGCGGGCAAGGCGAAGATCGTGCCCTTGGCCATCCCGTCCGAATCCATCCTCTACCCCTCCCCGCCCGACATGGGCTGGGTGGACGGGAAGCCGCGCATCCTGTGGACCGAGCGCGGCTATAAGCAGCAGGCCGTCTATCAGGCCGATCCCGACAGCGGCGCCGCGCGCATCGTCGCGCATGAGGCGGTCAAACCGCTCGTCACCGTCACGTCCAGCATGATCCTGCCCGCGCCGGACCTCGGCGGAGAACTCTCCATCTCCGAACGGTCCGGCTGGGCGCAGCTCTATCTCGTCACCCCTGATGCGCCCGAAGGGGGCAAACCGCTTACGCGGGGGGAATGGGAGGTGCTGTCGGTCGACCATGTCGCCGGGGACAAGTCATCGCTGATCGTCACCGGCGTGGGTCGGGAAAAGACCCGCAATCCCTATTGGCGCGCCCTCTATCGCGTGTCGATGAGCGGCGGCGACCCGACCGAACTGACGCCCGAACCGCTCGACCATGACGCGACCCTGTCCGACGATGGCCGCTGGATCGTCGATCAGATGTCCAGCCCGACCAGCCCCACCCGCGCCGTGCTGCGTGACGGGCAGACCGGCCGGATCGTCATGGACCTCGCCACCGCCGACGATAGCCGCCTGCGCGCGGCCGGCTATACCTCGCCCGAACCCTTTCAGGGCGTCGCGGCGGACGGCCATACGCCGATCTATGGCATGATCTTCCGCCCGGCCAACTTCGACGCGAAGCGCCGCTATCCCATCATCGACAATGTCTATACCGGCCCGACCACGACCGATGTGCCCGCCACCTGGAACGACGCCCACCGCGTCTCCGGCAATGCCGTGGCCCAGATCGGCGCGATCGTGGTGATGATCGACGGCACCGGCACCTCGCGCCGGGGTCAGGCCTTCCGCCTGCCCGCTTACCAGAATCTGGGCGAAGTCGGGCTGGACGATCATATCAGCCTCATCCGCCAGATGGCCGCCAAATACCCCTATATGGACGCCACCCGCGTCGGCGTGTTCGGCGGATCGGCCGGCGGCTACGACACCGCCCGCTTCCTGCTGCGGCGCCCGAATTTCTTCAAGGTCGGCGTCTCATCCTCTGGCAATCACGATCTGCGTCTCGACAAGACATGGTGGCCCGAAGTCTCCATGGGCAACCCGGACGAAGCGACATGGGAGCGCAACAGCAACATGTCGGTCGCCGGCAACCTGATGGGCAAGCTGTTGCTGATCCATGGCGATATCGACGACAATGTGCCGGTTACGGAGAGCTTTCGCCTGGCCAAGGCGCTGATGGATGCCGGGCGCGACGTCGATCTGGTCATCCTGCCCAACACCACTCACCGCGTCTATCAGCCCTTCTTCTGGAAGAAGCTGCGCGACTATTTCACGCTCAACCTGCTGGGCGAAACCCCGCCCGCGCTCACGCCACCGCTCACCGCCCGCACCCCCGCCGCGCAATGACGAGGAAGATGATGACCAAGACGCTCCCCCTGATCGCGCTGCTGCTGGCGTCCGTGCCTGCGCTGATGCCCGCCGCCTTTGCCGAGGCTCCGCCCGTAAAGAAGGTCTTCCCGCCTATCGCGAAGACGGCCTACAAGACGCCGACCTTCGATCTCGCCCTGCGCACCGACACGCAGACACTGGCGCACCTGTCTCCCACCGGCGATGCCGCGTTCGACTTCGTCCCCGCCGGGCGCGAGGCGGAACGGGCTGGCGACGGCTATGTCCATATCGGCGACCTCCATCTCCGGCTGAAGAGCGGCGATGGCGCGTGGCAGGATTATGCCTCCGCCCATGCCCGCAAACCGATCGTGAAGCTGGTCGCGCGCGGCGATGTGCTCGCCGCCGCCGATATTACCGCGTCGATGGGCGCGGGCATCCCGCTGCGCGTCGAACGGCAATGGGTCAATGACAATGGCGTCCTCGCCCTGCGCTTCACTTTGGTCAACGCCAGCAATGCCCCCGTCGAGATCGGCGCGCTCGGCATGCCGATGGTGTTCGACAACATCATCCTCGACCGTGATCTGGATCAGGCGCATGCGCAGGCCAGCTTCGTCGATCCCTATATCGGCCGCGACGCCGGCTATTTGCAGGTGACGCGCCTCAATGGACAGGGTCCGGCGCTGCTGGTGCTGCCCGAAAAGAACACCCCGCTCGAAGCCTATCGCCCGGTCCTCGAAGCGCGCGCCGCGCCCAAGGATGATATCTTCACCGACCGCAGCCCGCGCACGCAGGTATCCGAAGGCTTTTACGACTGGACCGTGGCCAGCAAGGGCTTTGTCGACAAGGAATGGGCCAAGGCCGGCCCGCAATGGAATGAGGCGACCAGCATCACGCTGGCGCCGGGCCAGAGCCGCACCATCGGCCTGCGCTTCGTCACATCGCCCAGTATCCGCGCGATCGAGAACACGCTGGTCGCCAACAGGCGCCCGGTCGCGGTCGGCATCCCCGGCTATGTTCTGCCCACCGATCAGTCGGCCAGCCTGTTCCTGAAATCGCCCAGCCCGGTCGCGAAGATTGAGAGCTTCCCCGCCGGTGCCCTCACCGCCACACCGGTCGACAGCAGCGCCGGTTCGGCGCGCTATGATGTGAAGGCATCAGGCTGGGGTCAGGCGCGCCTGACCATCACCTATGCCGACGGGCAGGCCCAGACCGTCAGCTATTATATCACCAAGCCGCTGGAGCAGGTGATGGCCGATATCGGCCATTTCACCACGACGAAGCAGTGGTTTGAAGGCAAGGACGATCCCTTCCATCGCTCGCCCGCCATCCTCTCCTACGACCGGGAAGACAATAAGATCCTGACGCAGGACGGCCGGGTCTGGGTCGCCGGCATGAGCGACGAAGGCGGCGCAGGCAGCTGGGTCGCGGCCATGATGAAGCAGCTCGACAATCCGAACCCGGAGGAAGTCGCGAAGCTGGAGCGCATGGTCAACGAAACCGTGCTGGGCCATCTTCAGGTCGCGGAAGGCCCGCAGGCCGGCGCGGTCAAGAAGAGCCTCTTCTATTACGACCCCAAGGAGTTCCCGGACTATTATGATCCGGCGATCAACTGGAAGAACTGGACCGCCTGGTCGAAGAAGGATTCGAACGATCTTGGTCGCTCCTACAATTACCCCCATGTCGCGATCGGCCATTGGGTGCTGTACCGCCTCGCCCGTGACAGTCAGGGTCTGGTGAAGCAGCATGACTGGCGCTTCTATCTCGACCGGGCCTATCGCACTTCGGTCGCGATGATGCGCGACGCGCCTTATTATGCCCAGTTCGGCCAGATGGAAGGCGACGTCTTCCTCGACATCCTCAAGGATCTGAAGCGCGAAGGCCTGACTGCCGAAGCGACCGAGATGGAGAAGCTGATGAAGAGCCGCGCCGATCACTGGCGCACGCTCAAATATCCCTTCGGCAGCGAAATGGCGTGGGACTCCACCGGTCAGCCCGAAGTCTATGCCTGGATGCGCTATTTCGGTTATCAGCCGCAGGCCGATATAACCAAGGAGGTGATCCTTGGCTATGACCCGACTATCCCCAGCTGGGGCTATAATGGCAATGCCCGCCGCTATTGGGACTTCCTCTATGGCGGCAAGGTGTCGCGCATCGAGCGGCAGATTCATCATTATGGGTCTGCGCTCAACGCCGTGCCGCTGTTTGACGCCTATCGCCAGAACCCGGACGACCTGCATCTGCTGCGCGTCGCCTATGGCGGCATGATGGGCGGCATCACCAATATCGACCAGCAGGGCTTCGGGTCCGCCGCCTTCCACAGCTGGCCCGACATGATGCAATGGGACGTGCTGACCGGCGATTATGGCATGGGCTTCTATGGCCATGCGATCGCGTCGGCCACCTATGCGGTCAAGGACAAGGATCTGGGCTGGCTCGGCTTCGGCGGCAAGGTCATGGAGGATGCGGGCAAGGTCCATATCGTGCCGCAGGATGGCGCCCGTCGCCGCCTGTTCATCGCGCCCGCAGGCCTCTGGATCACGCTGGAAGCCGGCCGCATCGCCAGTGCCGATTATGATGGCGCAACGGGCCACGTCATCCTGACGCTCGATCCCGCCGACGCTGCGACGGCCAAGGCCCGCCTGCTGTTCGAAACGACGACGAAGGACGGCAAGCCCTATGCGATCGACGGCGGCACGGCGGACCGGGGCGGCTATG
>JAGVJS010000088.1 GCA_020051025.1 Sphingobium sp.
ACCGAGCCGCTGCCGGTGTCGGCGCTGACTTCGTCCATCATGTCCAGCAGGTCGAAGGCGGCGGGGCTGGCATAGGTATCAATGCTGCGCTTGCGGGCGCCCTCGACCACCGTGTCGCGGCGATATTTGCCCGTCAGGAAACCGGCGGCGAGCGAGAAATAGGGTACGACGCCAAGTCCACGGTCGATGCAGAGTTGCTGGAGTTCCGGTGCGAAGCCCTTGCGATCCACCAGGTTGAAGCCGGGCTGGAGTGCGCCATAGCTGGCAAGGCCGTTGGCGGCGGATATGTCCAGCGCCTGCGCCAGACGATCGGTCGTATAGTTGGAGGCGGCGATGGCGCGGACCTTGCCCGCCTGCACCAGCCGATCGAAGGCGGCCAGCGTCTCCTCCAGCGGCGTGTCGGCATCATCCTGATGCGCGTAATAAAGATCGATATGGTCGGTGCGCAGGCGGCGCAGCGAGGCGTCGACGGCTGTGGCGATCCAGTCAGGCGACAGGCCGGTGCCGTCGGGCATGGCCATGCCCACCTTGGTCGCGATCTGCACCCGGTCACGATGGCCGCGCGCCGCGAGCCATTCCCCGATCAAGGTTTCCGACTCCCCGCCCTTGTTGCCCGGCGCGAAGGTCGAATAGATGTCGGCGGTGTCGATCATCGTGCCGCCGCCCGCGACGAAAGCGTCGAGGACCGCGAAACTCGTGTCCCGGTCAGCGGTCCAGCCGAACACATTGCCGCCCAGTACCAGCGGGGCGATCGACAGTCCTGTCGTGCCGAGCGGCCGTAGATTGCGCATATGCTTCTCTCCAGTTGGGGGATGGTGACGGGGGACATGGGTGCCGCAGGGGGTGGGCGCAACCATGATGGGGCATGACAAGCTGCATTATGGCAACAATCGCGCTTCCCATCTGCCCCTTGCGCTTCTAATGTCCGGCCGCTTTCCCTTTCCACCTATCCAAGGATTCTTGCCCCGCATGACCCGGCCCGCCTACAAGCGCATCCTGTTGAAATTGTCCGGCGAAGTGCTGATGGGGCAGGGGCAGTTCGGCATCGAGCCGGAAACCGTGGCCCGTGTCGCCGGTGAAATCGCCGCGGCCAAGGATGCCGGGTTCGAGATTTGCGTCGTCGTGGGCGGCGGCAATATCTTCCGCGGCCTTGCCGGCGCGGCCAAGGGCTTCGACCGGGCGAGCGCCGATTATATGGGCATGCTGGCGACGGTGATGAACGCGCTCGCCGTGCAGAATGCGCTGGAAAAGCTGGGATATGATACCCGTGTCCAGTCGGCCATTCCGATGGCGTCGGTGTGCGAACCCTATATCCGCCGCAAGGCCGAACGGCATATGGAGAAGGGCCGAATCGTGATCTTTGCGGCCGGCACCGGCAGCCCCTTCTTCACCACCGATACCACCGCAGCGCTGCGCGCGGCCGAAATGAATTGCGACGCGCTGTTCAAGGGCACCAGCGTCGACGGCATCTATAATGCCGATCCCAAGAAGGTGGCCGACGCGGTTCGTTATGACAGCATCAGTTTCGATCAGGTGCTGAACGATAACCTCAAGGTCATGGATGCCAGCGCGATCGCGCTGTGCCGTGAGAATAATATCCCCATCGTCGTGTTCAACATCCGCGAAACCGGAAACCTCGCCACCGTGCTGGCCGGGCAGGGTGTTGCGACGATCGTTCAGAATCAGGAGTCCTAAGTCATGCCGCAATATAATAAGTCCGATCTGGAACGCCGCATGGCGGGTGCCGTCGAAGCATTGCGCGGCGACCTGACCGGCCTGCGCACCGGCCGCGCCAATGTGCAACTGCTCGATCCGGTGACGGTGACGGTCTATGGCGCGAGCATGCCGCTGAATCAGGTGGCGACCGTGTCGGCGCCTGAACCGCGCATGCTGTCGGTGCAGGTGTGGGACAAGGCCAATGTGGGACCGGTCGACAAGGCGATCCGTTCGGCGGGCCTGGGCCTCAACCCCATTGTTGACGGCCAGACGCTGCGCCTGCCGATCCCCGACCTGACCGAGGAACGGCGCAAGGAACTGGCGAAGCTGGCCAGCAAATATGCCGAAGGTGCGCGCGTGGCCGTGCGCAACGTGCGCCGCGACGGCATGGACAGCCTGAAGACCGACGAGAAGAAGGGCGAGATCAGCGAAGACGAGCGCAAACGGCTGGAAACCGAGGTCCAGAAGATGACCGACAGCACTATTGCCGATCTGGACACGCTGGCCACCGCGAAGGAAAAGGAAATCCTCGGCCAGTAAGCCGGGGCTTTCCTTTCGCGGCCAAAACACGCATGCCTATCTGATGGCCACCCAAGTCAAGCCCGACCTGACCAGCATCGCGCCTGTCCATGGCGCGCGTCATGTCGCCATCATCATGGACGGCAATGGCCGCTGGGCCAAGAAAAGGCTGTTGCCGCGCGTCGCGGGCCATCGGGCCGGCGTCGAAGCGGTGCGGCGGGTGGCGCGGGCGGCGCAGGAATTGGGGCTGGAGTGCCTGACGCTCTATGCCTTTTCCTCCGAGAACTGGAAGCGGCCCGCGAGCGAGGTCGCGGACCTGATGGGTCTGCTGCGCCATTTCATCCAGAATGATATCGACGAGTTTCACGCCAATGGCGTGCGGTTGCGGGTGATCGGCAATTATCGGGCGCTCGATCCGTCGCTGGTCGAGTTGATCGACGGCGCGATGGCGCGCACGGCGGGCAATAGCGGGCCGATCATCGCGATCGCGCTCAACTATGGCGCGCAGGACG
>JAGVJS010000280.1 GCA_020051025.1 Sphingobium sp.
ACGGTCGTCAGTTCGGCCATGGCGCCGATCCCGTCCGCCATGCGCTGTGCCGACGCGGCGGAGAGCAGGTCCGATCGCTCGCCGCGCAGCAACAGCGTCGGAATGCCGGTAAAGGCCTGCATCACTGGCCACATGTCGACGCCCGCCTCGCTGCCCATGGCGCGGATCGGCTCGGCGATCTTCATGTCATAGTCCAATACGACACGCCCGCCGCTGTTGAGCCGGTAGAGCCGCTTGGCCATGGCCAGCCATTGTTCCAGGTCGTAACCGGGGTAGACGTCGCCATTCGCCTCCGCCAGCGCGCGGGCCGCATGAACCCAGGTCGGGTGTGACTGGCCGACGCCGACATAGGAGCGGATGCGGTCCAGCCCCGCTTCATCCAACGCCGGACCGACATCGTTCAGCAGTGCGCCCGCCAGCCATTCTTTATGGGTGGCGGCGATCAACATGGTGATGATCCCGCCCAGCGACGTGCCGACCGCAACGAAGCGGGTGATGGCAAGGTCCGCCAGCAGCCGGCTGATATCCTGTAAATAGGTCAGCGGCACATAGGTCATCGCATCTTTGGCATAAGCGCTTTCGGCGCGCCCGCGCATGTCGGGGCAGATGAGTCGCCATTCTCCCGCCAGCCTGCCGGCCAACGGTTCGAAATCGCGCGCGTTGCGAGTCAGTCCCGGCAGGCAAAGCAGGGGTGGGCGCCCATCGTCGCCGCCCGCATAGTCCCGATAATGAAGCCGCAGCCCATCGGGTGACCACCAATATCCGTCCTTATAGCCGCTCAAGCTTGATCCTTCAGGTGACCTTCCCCCATATCGCCATATGATCGAAACGCCGCAAGCCGCCAAATATCGTCCCGCCACCGAAATCGACGCGCTGATGCTCGGCGACCCTGTCGTCGCGGCGGATTTCCCGCAGACGATCTTGCGCTATCGCAATGATCGGGCCGCTGCATCGGTCGGGCTGGCCGGACTGAGCGATGAGGCATGGATCAGCCATTTCGGCCGTTTCAAGCCACTGGAGGACAACCTCCCCCGCCCCTTGGCGCTGCGTTATCATGGCCACCAGTTCCGCCATTACAATCCCGATATCGGCGACGGGCGCGGCTTCCTGTTCGCACAATTGCGTGACGATCGGGACCGGCTGCTCGACCTAGGCACCAAGGGATCGGGCCAGACGCCCTACAGCCGCTTCGGCGACGGGCGGCTGACCCTGAAAGGCGGCACGCGCGAGATATTGGCGACCGAGATGCTGGAGGCGCTGGGCGTCAACACATCGAAGACCTTTTCCATCATCGAAACCGGCGAAGCGCTGGACCGTAACGACGAACCATCCCCCACGCGCGGGGCGGCGATGGTGCGGCTCAGCCATTCGCATATCCGCATCGGCACTTTCCAGCGCGCCGCTTATATCGAGGATCATGCCTTGCTGGAGCGGCTGACCGATTACGCCCTCACCCGCCTCTATGGCGAAACGCCCGGTGACAATCCGCCCGCGCAATTGCTGGGCCGGGTGGTCGAACGCACCGCAGACCTTGCCGCCAGCTATATGGTCGCGGGCTTTGTCCATGGCGTGCTGAACAGCGACAATATCAATGTGACCGGCGAAAGCTTCGACTATGGCCCATGGCGTTTCACGCCGCTGTGGGACGCGCATTTCACCGCCGCCTATTTCGATCATAATGGCCTTTACGCCTATGGGCGTCAGGCGGAGGCCATCCATTGGGATGTCGCCCAACTGGCCATATCGTTGCGCGCGCTGACCGACGCCCCGCCGCTGATCGAACAACTGGAGCATTTTCCAACCCTCTATGCCCAAGCGATGCAGCGCCGCTTCTGCTGGCGCCTGGGCGTCGAGCCGGGCGACAATCCCGGCTCAATGATCGAGACCGCCGTGCGGGCCATGGTGACGACCGGCACCCTGATCGACTGCTTCTTCCACGACTGGCGTGGCGGCACCCCGCGCGATGCGGCCCCCTACGGCGATACCGCCTGGGCGCCCTTCCGCAAAGCGATCGCGAGCTTCGCCCCGGTATCGGGCGCAAAGGACCATCCCTATTGGTCTGACGAGGCACCCTGCTCCATGCACATTGAAGAGGTTGAATCGATCTGGAGCGCGATCGACAAGGATGACGACTGGTCGCCACTCCATGCCAAGGTCGCTGCGATCCGCCGCATGGGCGAAGCGCTCGGCGCGACTGCGACCAGTTGAGTAGCCCTCTCTTCTTTCCTTAACCAATTTCCGCCATACCGCTCCCCAAATGGTCGCGCCGCTTACATCCCATGAACCTGCCACCGGCACCCTGCTCTGGCAGGGCGAACCCGGAGACGTCGATGCAGAGGTCGCGCGCGCCCGCGCCGCCTGGCCCAGATGGGCGGCGCAGCCGATCGCCTATCGCATCGAAACGCTGCGCCGCTTCGTCAATGTCGTGCGCAAACATGAGGATGCGCTGGCGGACCTGATCGCCCGCGAAACCGGCAAGCCGCTATGGGACGCCCGCAACGAAGTCGCCGCCGTCATGGGCAAGGTCGACATCAGCGTTGCGGCCTATTCCGAACGCACCGGGCAGCGCCGGCTGGAAGCGGCCCTGGGCGCGCGCCAGTCGGTGCGACACAAGCCCCATGGCGTGATGGCAGTGCTCGGCCCCTATAATTTCCCGGCGCATCTGCCCAACGGCCATATCATTCCCGCTCTGCTGGCTGGCAATGCCGTGATATTCAAACCATCGGAAAAAACGCCGGCTGTCGGCGAATTTCTGGTAAAGCTCTATCATGAAGCCGGTGTGCCAGTGGAAGCGATCCGCCTGCTGATCGGTGGGGCGGACGCCGGCAAGGCACTGGCATCCCACCCCGATGTCGGCGGCATCCTCTTCACCGGTTCGGCGCAGACCGGCATCGCGATCAATCGTCAATTCGCGGCGCAACCCTCAAAGATCCTCGCGCTTGAAATGGGCGGCAACAACCCGGTCATCGTCTGGGATACGCCCGAAATCAGCGCGGCGGCGACCCTTGTGGTCCAGTCCGCCTTCATGACCAGCGGCCAGCGCTGCACCGCCGCCAGTCGCCTGATCGTACGCGACAGCATTGCCGACAAGCTGGTGGCAGAGGTCAAGAAGCTGGCCGACCGGCTGATCGTGGATCACCCCCACGCCGATCCCGCCCCCTATATGGGGCCGGTCATCGACAATCAGGCCGCTGATGGGCTGACCGAAAGCTTCCTCTATCTGATGAGCAACGGCGGCAAGCCGATCAAACATATGGTCCGACCGCATAAGGGATTGCCCTTCCTGTCGCCGGCCATCATCGACGTCACCGCCATGAAGGAAAGACCCGACGTCGAACTGTTCGGTCCGCTTTTGCAGGTCATCCGCGTGTCGGAATTCAGCGATGCCATCGCGGAGGCGAACAATACGCGCTACGGCCTGTCCGCCTCGCTGATCGGTGGATCGCCGGAACAATATAACCAGTTCTGGGCCAATATCCGTGCCGGTCTCATCAACTGGAATCGTCCGACCAACGGCGCCTCCTCCTCCGCGCCCTTTGGCGGCACCGGCATATCGGGCAATCATCGCCCCAGCGCCTATTATGCCGCCGACTATTGCGCCTATCCGGTCGTATCGGCGGAAATCGAAACACCGCGCGCCTCCATCGGCGTCGGCCTTAAGGACATCGACGTCGCCGCCATGGGCGATTGAGGGAAACTTTTCCTAAGCCCCTGCATACCCATTCTGAATTGAAACTGCCCTGTGCTTTCGCCATCTGGCCAGCATGGCTGATACAGCACCTTCGATAGTCCATCTGGTGGGCGCAGGCCCCGGCGACCCGGACTTGCTGACGATCAAGGCTGCCCGCCTGATCGGTGCGGCAGACGTAATCGTGCATGACGGGCTGGTATCGGACGCGATTCTCGCCCTTGCCTCCCCCCGGGCCGACCTGATTTCCGTCGCCAAGCAGCGCAGCCGCCATTCCATGCCGCAGGAGGCGATCAACGCCCTGCTGGTCGATCTTGCCCGTGAAGGTCGTGTCGTCGTGCGCCTGAAGGGCGGCGATCCCTTCATCTTCGGCCGGGGTGGCGAGGAAGTCGAGGCCTGCCGCGCCGCCG
>JAGVJS010000049.1 GCA_020051025.1 Sphingobium sp.
CCGCCGCGCACGAAGCTGAACTGGCTTGGCTGGTAGACGACGCCGCACAGGCTGCTGGCGAAACGGCCGGACCTGGCGCGGTTGATGATCACCCGCGCAACGGCCAGCTGGCCTTCCAGGCTTTCGCCCTTGGCTTCGAAATAGACTGCACCGGCGAGGCACTTCATGTCGCCGTCCAGCTCCTCAGGCGCGCCTTGGGCGTCGACCAGAGCAGCGAGGCTGGTGGCCTGCGCGTCGGTATCAGGGGAAAATGGGTTGGCCTTGTTGGCCGAATCCAGCGGCTGCGACACTTCGCGCGGCGCGGAAAAAACGACGGCAGATTGCGTGCCGGTCGAAGCAGTCGCAGGGAAAGCCTGCGGAAGAGAGGTAACCGAAGCGACCGACTCACCGGCGATCGACATATCGGAGGCCGTGACCGCAGCGGCGGCGGACAGGGCAAAGGCTGCCATCAGGGCAGCTTTCAGACGAAAACTCATTACGGCTCAAAATCATGCGGTTCTTGGCCTGAAACGTCGTTTTAACCATATTCTTAAGACGTTCGGCCGCCCCCCGTCTGCGTGTTTACCGGCCCCGCCCCCCGTTGGGCGAATTCGGCAACCTGCGCGTTGGCGTCGGGCGCCTCTGCCGAAACCATGACGCTGTGTCAACGATCAGCAGAGTGTTTCTACGGCAAACCGTTCCGCTTCCGGGACGTCGAGTTCGACGACCCACAGGTCGGGGTCCGACCTGCGTCGCCGCGCCAGATAGGCGTCCAATGCCTCCATCCCTTCGTCGGGGGAAGGACCACAGCGCAATAACGCATGACCGCCATCAAAGTTCGAAACCCGCTCGAAAAGAGCGGAAAACTGCCCTTTTTCAAGTGTCTGGATCAGAATCACGCCGCTGATTTCGTCGCCTTTGCACAGGATTGTGGCAAAGCCGCCAGCAGCGCCCACTCGTCGCCTGAGCGCACCCACCAGCATGGCGCTGGTGAGCCGGGCGTCAGAGGCCATAGTCCGGCCCATAGCCCGACAACGAGGAGAGGGGGAATTGCGAGCGCATGAAGGTGCCGGTGCCGCGCCCGACCTCCTCGCCATCCGCATCGATCAGGCTCGCTTCGGCGACATAGACGCGGCGCTTACCGCTGATCCAGCGCCCTTCGGCACGGATGCGGCCGGGGCCGATCGGCCGGGTGAACAGCAGGTTGAAGGCGGTAGTCAGCAAGAAGCGGTCACTGACCAGACTGTTGGCGGCATAGAAGGCCGCATCGTCCAGCATCTTGAAATAGACGGTGCCATGCACCGCGCCGGCGGCATGAAACTGGCTTTCATCGACATCGAAGTCGATCACCGACCGGCCCGGTTCGCTGATCGTCAGTTCCGACCGGAACAACCGGTTGATCGGCGCGGAGCGATAGAGATTTTCCAGCGCGCGGAAATGCGCCGCCTCGCCGCTTGTGCCGTTTATGTCCTCAGGCAGCGTCACGCGCCCCGCCGCCCGCCAGCAACGCATGCAGCGCCTCGGTCGACTGCGCGCCACGCAGGCGGATCACCTGACTCTCGTCACGCAGATAGCGCGACACCCGCGCCAGCGTCTTCAGATGTTCGGCGCCGCTGTCGACCGGCGACAGCAGGGCGAAGACGACATCGACCGGCGCGTCGTCCACCGCGTCGAACGGCACCGCCGGATCGAGCAGCACGACCACGCCGCACATCTGGCCGAGGCCTGCGATTTTCGCATGGGGGATAGCGACGCCACCGCCAAAGCCGGTCGACCCCAGTCGTTCGCGCTCGAACAGGGCATCGCCCACCTCGTCCGCGTCCAGATCATAGGCGCAGGCGGCGAGGGTGGCGATCTTCTGGAAAAGCGCCTTCTTGCCGTTCGCCGACAGGCCGGTGGCGAGCGCCTCGGCGGAAACGATGTCGTTGAAGTTAACCATGGTCAATCCGAAACGGCCGAGCCGCGCGGGCGAAATATGCGCGCTTTTCCTCGGACAAGTAAAGCCCGGCCCCATAAGCCGCCTGCACCATCAGGTCAACAGGCGGCCGGGGCCGGGAAGGCGGATCAACCGCGCGGTTCGACCCAGCCGATGGTCCCGTCATGCCGGCGATAGACCATATTATAGGCAGACGTGCCGGCGTTGAGGAACAGCAGCGCATTGGTGTTGCGCAGGTCCAGCATCATCACCGCGTCCGACACACTGGCTTCGGGAATGTCGACCCGCGTTTCCGCCACGATCAGCGGCGCATCGGCGGCTTCCTCCTCTTCCTCGCCCTGGCCGGCGAAGATGGTGTAGCCTGCACCGTCGACATCATCGAGGCTGTTGACCCTCAGCGCCTCCGCGGCGACTGCCTGGCTATGGCGATCCTTCAGCCGGCGCATATAGCGCACCAGCTGCCGCTCGATCTTTGCGGCCGCCTGGTCGAAGGCGGGATGCGCCTCCTGCGCCTCGCCGGCGCCCTTCAGGATCAGGCCGGTCATCACATGGCAGACGATGTCGCAATGGAAGGCGCCGTGCGGGGCCTTGCGAAAGGTCACCTGGGCGGAAAGCGTGCGGGAAAAATATTTCTCGGCCATCGCCTCCAGTCGTTCGGCGACATGCTCCTTGAGCGCCTCGCCCGTTTCGACCTGATGCCCGGAAACACGAATATCCATATGCCTTCTCCTTATTTTTGCCGAATGCTGGAAGGGCATCCGGTGGGCATGGAGGGCATAGGCCAGTGTGGTCTATGCCTCCTGGAGCCAGAGCGGATCCTTCAGCGTCGCGACGAACGCTGCGTGCCGCTCCAGTTCCGCCGCGCTGGCCGCAAAGACCCGCGCGGGACGAACAGGGCGAACCACGGCTGATGCCGTCAGTTCCACCCCGACGATCTGTTTCGCTTCCTCCTGTGCCAGACCCAGGCCGATCTGCCGGCCGCCGGTCAGTTCGATATAAAGTTGCGCCAGCAGTTCGGCGTCGAGCAGCGCGCCATGCTTGACGCGATGGCTGCGGTCGATGCCGTAACGGGTGCAGAGCGCGTCCAGGCTATGCTTGGCGCCCGGATGCAGCGTGCGGGCGATCGCGACGGTATCGATCATGCGATCCATCGACACGTCGGGCAGGCCGCACAGCTTCAGTTCGTGATTGAGGAATCCAAAGTCGAACCGCGCATTATGCGCGACCAGCGGGCTGTCCTCCAGAAAGGCGAGCAACTCGGCCGCACCCTTGGCGAAGACCGGATGCTTGGCCAGGAAATCGGCCGACAGGCCATGCACATTATAGGCCGCCGTCGGCATGTCCCGTTCGGGATGATAATAAGCATGGAAGGTCCGGCCGCTGGGTACGCGATTGATGAGTTCGATACAGCCGATCTCGACCAGCCTGTCGCCGGATGCCGGGTCGAATCCCGTCGTTTCGGTATCGAAAATAATCTCGCGCATCGCCCTCTTCATTCGACTCTGTGGGCCAACCCTTATCCACCTGTCTTCGTGCCAAGGCAAGCGACCAGTCGGCGCACCTGGGCACGGGTATCGGTGAATGTCGTTCCCGTATGGATGATATAGTCCGCCCGTCGCCGCTTTTCAGCATCGGGTGTTTGCAGATGGACAATCTGGCGGAATTTTTTCGCGGACATGCCCGGCCGCGCCAGGACTCGCCGGCGCTGCTTCCACGCCGGCGCGCTGACGACGATCACACCGTCCAGCCGCCTGTGTCCATCTGTCTCGAACAGCAGCGGAATGTCGAGCACCACGAACTTGCGTGACCGGTGCCGGCGCAGGAACCGCGCG
>JAGVJS010000067.1 GCA_020051025.1 Sphingobium sp.
CGCCGAGGCTGAGGCCAATTACTATGCAACCCTCGAGACCCTCGATATGGTTGCGTGACTCAAACGAAACAGCCTCCAGAAAACCCGGGGCGCTTCACTACGGCCCACGAAGATCAGCACGATGAACGCCTCTTCCCAAACGAGCGTGGGTGTGAGGCTATTCTCTAGGAAGTGTCGGTCCGACCTGCCTATCGAGCGTGCTAACACATAGCGCCATATATGGCGTGGCTATATATGGCGTTGTCGTGATTGCAAGTATTTCGTTGAACGGCCAGGTGTACAGCACGGCCCAAAAGAAACTCGCGGCGACCATTCGCAGCCTTAGAGAAGCCAAAGGCGTTTCTCAGGAGCGATTCGCGCAACTCGCAAACGTAGAGCGCGCACGTTACGGACGTATCGAGCGAGGGGAGCTCAACATCTCTCTCAACGTCCTATTTGCGTTAGCGGCGGGGCTGGGTGTGAAGCCTTCCGAAATCCTCGGAGAGATCGAGCTCACCGATTGCCAGCCCGACTCGGTTGGTCTTGAACCTGAAGAAACTCGGGCATAGCTTGATTCTGGGCAGGCTTTCGGCGGGAACCAGGGGCTCAAGAGAGCCGGCGGCGCGATCGTTGTCGTGATCCGTGGCTAATCGATGGCGAACACCGATGTCCCACCACCTATCAAGAAGTAGAATCCTTCTGACTTGAAGGGAATCGCCGATCGCCAAATCGAAGTTGCGCGACAAGGCAAATCGGCGATCTTGTCTGTGGCATCTGACGCGGGATCCCCGCAACGAGTGCTGCGCGAATTATGCCGCATCACACGGAAACGCGAGGTTGCGGGACGACAGGTACTTCTCGTGGACCAGATTAGCTGCCGCCCCTGACCATCCGGTTCGTGCTACTGTTCGCTGTCATCCGTATCAAACAGGTCACGCAGTTGGCCGAGTTCAAGACCGACGAATTCATCGATTGAGAAAACGTTTGGACGGGCGATCGCATACTCGGGCGAACCAACCACAACCAGGACTGGCGGATATCCGCCGTAAGCGGCGGGGTCAGACATATCTCTCCCCAAACTCGCCGCAAGCGCGTCGGATCGCATCAGCCTGTCCAAAGAATCTGCTGAAATAATTTGCACCTGCGTCGGATTGATGGAGTTCTCAAGAATCTGTTCAATCATCTTCGCGCCAGCTTCGGCAATATCATTTTGCCCGCCAGCGTCGACTATTATCGCCTTAAAGTCAGACTCCGACAACTTCCTTTCGACTCGCTTCAGCGCGATGTCATTGCCTGTGGATGAGACTATCTGAATTAGGTCTAGCATTTCGAAAACCTCAAAAATTTCGAGTGCTACCTTAGTCGCTAATGAGAGCATCTGCGGCCAGACCGCTAAATGTCCCAAAATGAGAAAAGCAACCGCCAACGTTGATCGACAACAAAACCCGCTCAGGCGCTGCCTCATCTCACGTCTGTGACCCCGCCTGTCACAGGTTCTTGAGCGGCACCAGATGTCTGATGTGTAGCCTCGATGACAAAGTGGCCCCATGGAGCCGTCTTCAGCCCCCTCAGGCCTTGCCGCACACGTTGGCTGTGGCGCTAAGGAAGTGCCGCCTTCGGCGGTTGTGACCAGGGAAGTTCGAATATAAAATTCGAACTTCCCTGGTCACTCAGATTTTATGGCAGCCTATCAATTCGGCAGTGTCAAAAAAAACAGGCTTTTCCGATACCTTAACCCAAATTGATAGGTTTCAGAAACGTGAGAGGAGTACCTTCCTTGGGCAGGTCGGCGGGCGACAGGTTTACCGTGATCCGCTTGGGCGGCAGCGACAGGCCGATCGCGGCGATGGCGTTGCGCACCCGCTCGCGGCTTTCGGCGACCGCCTTGTCGGGCAGGCCGACGAGGATGAAGTTGGGCAGACCGGGGACCAGCTGGCACTGCACCTCCACGGCGCGCGCCTCCAGCCCCAGATAGGCGACCGTCGAAACCGTTGCGACCAAATGCCCCCCGCTTCTATCCTATCAGGTCGGATCGGCCCCTTGGTCCGGCCGTCCCTTGAACCCCTGCGCCACGACATACCATTCGACGCTGCCCTTGCGGCTGGCCGGTGGCTTGGCATGCTTGATCGTCGTGAAATTCTTCTTGAGCATGACCAGCAGGTCGCCGTCCGTGCCGCCGGCAAAGACCTTGGCAACAAAGGTGCCGCCCTTGCGCAGATTTTCGATCGCGAACAATGCCGCCGCCTCGACCAGCCCCATGGTGCGCAAATGGTCGGTCGCGGCATGGCCCACCGTATTGGCCGCCATGTCGGAAATCACCAGATCCGGCTCCTGCCCCAATGCTGCACGCAGCAGATCGGGCGCCTTGTCGTCCATGAAGTCCATTTCGAACAGCGTGACGCCCGCTATTGGATCGGTCGGCAGCAGGTCGATGCCCACCACCGCCGCTTTGGGCGCCATTTTCCGCACCACCTGCGCCCAGCCACCCGGCGCGACGCCGAGGTCGACGACCGCGCGCGATCCCTTCACGAAATGGAATTTCTCATCCAGTTCGATCAGCTTGAAGGCAGCACGGCTGCGCCAGCCTTCCTGTTTGGCCTTATGAACATAAGGGTCGTTGAGATGCCGCTCCAGCCAGCGTACCGACTGCGCCGTCCGCCCCTTGGCCGTCTTGACCCGCACCTTGCCGGCGCCACTCCCTCTCACATTACTCTCCCGTCGCGGTCCATCAGCCCGCGCAATATGCCCTCGCGAATGCCCCGGTCCGCGACGCCCAGTCGCTCGGCCGGCCAGATGTCGAGGATCGATTCCAAAATAGCGCAACCCGCCACCACCAGATCGGCGCGCTCGGTGCCGATGCAGGGCAGTTTCTGCCGCTCCGCCAGGTTCATGCCGGACAGGCGATCGGAAATGGCCCGCATCGATTCGCAAGGGACAATGAGGCCGTCGATCGCCTGCCGGTCGTAACGCGGCAGACCCAGATGCAGGCTGGCCAGCGTCGTCACCGTCCCCGATGTGCCGAGCAGGCGAATATCCTGTGCATCCTTGGGCAGGCGACGGGCCAGGGGCGCAAAAGCTTCCGCCACCCGCCCGCGCATCCGTTCATAGGCGGCCAGCCGATCGGCGGCATTGCCATGGTCGAACGCCTCGCTTTCGGTCAGCGATACGACGCCCCAGGGCGCGCTCACCCAGTCGACAATGCGCGGCGCGCCGGTCGTGTCGTGCGAATCGACCAGCACCAGTTCGGTCGATCCGCCGCCGATATCGAAAATCAACGCCGGGCCATCGCCCGGCTCCAGCAGCGCATGGCATCCCAAAACCGCCAGCCGCGCCTCTTCCTGGGCGCTGATGATATCGAGCGCGATGCCGGTTTCCTGATAAACGCGCTGGATGAACTCTGCGCCATTGGACGCCCTGCGGCAGGCCTCCGTCGCGACCGACCGGGCCAGCGTCACATGGCGGCGGCGCAGCTTGTCGGCGCAGACGGACAGGGCGGCAATCGCCCGGTCGATCGCCGCATCGCTGATCCGGCCAGTCGCGGCCAGCCCTTCGCCCAGCCGCACGATCCGCGAAAAGGCGTCCACGACGATAAAACCATCGGCGGACGGCTTGGCGATCAGCAGGCGGCAATTGTTGGTGCCAAGGTCGATCGCGGCGTAGGATCGGCGATCACGCGCGCCATGGGGCGAAAAAGCCCGCTGCACCGGCGGGGGCGGAATGGCCGCAGCCTTGCTCCCATCGCCCGGACCGGAACGGGCGCGCTTGCCCGCATAACGGCCGGCCGGGCCGGAACTCTGCGGCGATGGGCGGCTCTGCTGCACCATGCCGTAACTCACTTCTGCACTCGCCAGCTCCCAAAAGCGGAGCCGGAACTTGATTCCATGCTTAGGCAGATATGGCGCAATGCGCAAGCGACCCGCCGATCAGCGGACGGACCGACACGACCGCCGCTCTGTCAACCACGCCAGCAGCGGACGGTCAATTTCGTTACGACCCGATAATGAATGACAATCATCGTTAGTAACGGTTTAATATGGGATAAATCAGTCATGGTTGTGACCTTTTTGAAACAAGTGCCGACTTTCTTCCTGCGACTGATTGTCTTGCACAATACAGTTGGTTAGCTTCCCCCTCGGTCTTTGGGGAGTTTTCATCATGCACATTCGCAAGAATGGCGCGGGCCTGTTGGCGCGCGCTGGTCGTACCGCCCTTCTCGCTTCCGTCGCCGTCGCCGCTCTTGGGATTGCACCTGCCGCACAGGCCGTCGTGCCGGCCGACGACAAGACTCCTCAGGACATTCTCGACAGCGGCGTGAACGGCGTCGGCATCATGTATCGCGACGATGGTTTCGTCTTAACCGGCACGCTGATCAATCCACGTACAGTCATTTTCGCGGCTCACTGCGTCAATGACTACACCTCTGCCGATTACAGCACCGTCAATGGCGGCATTCCCGTAGCCTTCGCCTTTCAGGCCGATGCCCGCCCTGGATTGGTCAACTGGATTTCCAACAATTACCGCACAAACACGGCGCTGAGCGTCTATAATGTCAACAATATCGCCTATCATCCGGATTCGCTCGATCCGCCGGCGCGCAGCTTCCTTTATGGCGACGTCGCCATGGCCACGCTGGACACGCCGGCTGTCGATGTACCGACATGGACGCTTCTGTTTTCCGCATTGCCCGCGCCGTCCTCGATCAGCGAGACCAGCGGCACCGGCTATCATGTGACCATCAACGGCTATGGACGCAGCGGCAGCGGTACGACCGGCAATAATTATGGCATCGACTTCCGCCGCAAGACTGCGGAAAACTTCCTCGGCCTGCTTGGCTCCCTCGATGATGTCGACAGCTTTCTGTTCGGCGAAGCCGGTGGCTATACACAAAATCTCTACCACACCGATTTCGACGATCCGACGCGCGAAAATCCCTTCGATTTCAACCTGTTCAAGGATGACGCCCTGGCCAATGAAGGCGCCACCGCCGGCGGCGATTCGGGCGGCCCCCTGATCCTGGACCAGGCGTTCGACGAAAAGACAGTGATCGGCGTTCTGTCTGGCGGCAGCCGCTATTTCCTGGAGCAGCCGGAAAGCTCCTATGGCGGCTCGTCCTTCTATCAGCCTCTCTATCTTTTCTGGGACTGGATCGCAGAGAATAATCCTTATCGCTATGCCACGGCCAAAGCGGGCGACGGCAAGTGGAGCGACGCCAGCCACTGGATCACAGCACTCGATCCCAATTACCGGATCATCGACAGCACGGGTCAGCTGGTCAACGGCGTGCCCACTACGCCAGGCGCGGGCGCCTTTGGCGAGGACAATACCCAGAAATTCGGCCAGCTCTGCTACCAGCCCGATGGCATTTGCTATGATGTCGGCACTGGCACCCTGTATGTCGACGGCGTACCCGTGGAAGAAGGGAGCAGCAGCGCTACACCGGCCGCAGCCACCGCTTCCGGCACCAGCAGCGTATCCAACTATAAAGGCAAGGTGGAAATCGCCGAGCGCAAGCCCAATGCAGAAGCTGCCACGCTGGCTGACGGCGCCATTCGCACCGCCCAGGCAGAAGGCGATGTGACAGCCGCCGCCCTGCCCGCCGCAACGCTGGCCAACGGCCTGCCCGGCGCGACCGGCTTCGTGCCCGATAATATCGACCCGGTCGCCTCGGCCGGAGTGGTCGGCCGCTATTATGACGTGACGCTGAGCGCCGCCGGCAAAACCACGCTGGATATCGACGCTACTGTCGACCGTTTCACCATCTCGGGCACCGGATCGACGCTGGACGTCACCGCCGGCGGATCGCTGACCAGCCTGATGGATATTTCCCATCTGGCCGGCGTGGTGAATGTCGATGGCAGCGTTACGACCCCCGGCGACTATTTCCTGATGACCGGCCTGCTTTCGGGCAAGGGCAGTGTGCGCGCGCCCTATTTCACTAACGTTCTGGGCACCATTGCGCCGGGCGGCATCGGCACGATCGGCACGCTGACGGTGGAAGGCAACGCCCTGCTGACTTCGGGCAGCACGCTGCATATCGATCTGGGCGCCAACGGCGTGTCCGACGTGCTGGCGGTCAAGGCCACCCGCTTCGTCGAGGATGACGGCGAGAGCGAAGGCGAAACC
>JAGVJS010000065.1 GCA_020051025.1 Sphingobium sp.
CGCGCCATTGGCGGGCTTGTCGGCCGTGCGCACGGCATTGCGGTTGGACTGGCCCACCAGCTGCGGATCGACCACGATCGGATCGGCCAGCGCGCCCTTCAGCGCCGGGTCGGTCGCATTGTCGGTCAGCTGCGCGTCGAGCGAGGCCAGGCTGGCCTCCTTGTCCCCCTTGCCACAGGCGGCCAGCGCCAGAACCAGGGACATCATGCCAACAGACCGGAAACGCGCCATCCTTCACTCCTTCGTAAATAAGTCCTGAAGAGCAGAGGTTAATTTTTCGTTAGGACTTTTGGTGAATCTGCCGATTTTTATGCAGATGGCCAGTCATGATCGACTGGCCTTGTCCCACTGTCTTGATCCGGGACAGATGAAAGGCCATTGTCGGTCCCATGCTCAATATCCTGTCAGGCTTTATCGGCCTTGTCACCCTCGTCCTCATGATCCCGGCGGTGTTCCCGCTTTTGGGCGCGCTCAACTGGATATTGGTGCCGATCGCCCTGTTCGGTGCCCTCATCGGGATGATCTCTTCCAAAAACGGCGGTCGGAATTTCTGCCTGATCGTCGCCGCCTTCGGTGCCCTGCGCCTGTTCCTGGGCGGAGGCATCTTCTGACGCAGGATCATCTCGAAGCGCGCAAGGGACTGTTCGCGGCGCTCGGCGCCTATGGCCTGTGGGGCCTGCTGCCCCTCTTCTTCCGCCTGCTGCACCATGTCGATCCGGTCGAGATCGTGACCCAGCGCATTCTCTGGTCGCTGCTGCTGATCCTCGCCATCCTTGCGGCGCGCAAGGGACTGCCCGCTTTCGTCACGGCGCTGCGCGATCGGCGGCTGGTCCTGCCGCTGGCCGGATCGGCGATCATGATCGGCATCAACTGGCTCACCTATGTCTGGGCCGTCAATGAAGGCCATATCGTCGCGGCCAGCCTCGGCTATTTCCTCAACCCGCTCGTCAACGTCACGCTGGGAGTGCTGGTGCTGAAGGAAAAGCTGCGCCGGCCGCAGATGCTGGCCATTGCTGCGGCCTCGGTCGGCGTCGCCATCCTCGCCGCATCAGCGCTGACGACCTTGTGGATCAGCCTTTCGCTGGCCTTCAGCTTCGCCTTCTACGGGTTGCTGCGCAAGCTGACCCCGGTTGCGCCGATGACCGGTCTGGGCGTCGAAACCGCGCTTCTGACCCCGCTCGCGATCGCCTATCTCGCGTGGGAAATCAGTCATGGCGGCACTGGCTTCGGCCAGGACATGCCGACGACCGCCTTGCTCATCATCTCCGGCGCCGTCACCACCGTGCCGCTGGTGCTGTTCGCGATCGCGGCACAGCGCCTGCCCATGTCGACACTGGGATTGATGCAGTATCTCGCCCCTACACTCCAGTTCCTGTGCGGCATATTATTGTTCGGCGAGAAGTTGAGCATTGGCCAGATGGCCAGCTTTGGCCTGATCTGGATCGGCCTCATCCTCTTCGCCAGCGACGGCATCGCCAGCGCGCGACGCAGCAGAATGGCGACGGCATAAGCCTTGGCATGGGCATCGACCGGTCTTACTTAGGCGCCATGACTGGCACCACCCTGACCGACCGCGCACTCCTCAGAATTTCCGGGGAGGAAGCCAAATCCTTCCTTCAGGGCCTGCTGACCGGAGACGTCCTGAAACTGGCCGAAGGGGAGCCGCGCTGGACCGCGCTGCTCACGCCGCAGGGCAAGGCGCTGTTCGACTTCATCCTGTGGGCGGACGGCGCTGACGTCCTGATCGACTGCGAAGCCGGGCAGGCCGACGCCCTCGCCAAACGCCTGACCCTCTATCGCCTGCGCCGGAAGGCCGTGATCACCCGCGAGGATGGTCTGGCCGTCCACTGGTCGCCCGATGCAGTCGACCACCCCCTCGACCCACGCCTGCCCGCACTTGGCCATCGCTGGCTGGCGCCGGCCACTGATGGTGACGCCTCTGCTGCGTTTCGCGCCCATCGCCTGTCGCTCGGCGTGTTCGAGGGCGCAGGCGAACTGGGCCAGGACCAGACGCTCTGGCTGGAAACCAATGCGGAGGAACTGAACGGCGTCGATTATGACAAGGGCTGCTATGTGGGGCAGGAAAACACCGCCCGCATGCACTATCGCAACAAGGTGAACCGGCGGCTGATCGCGGTACAACTGGCGCAGGCCGATGAAAAGCGCCAGCGCGCGGCCTTGCCAGACCTTGGCCTCTCGATCGAACTCCACCGGGTGGAATCGCTCGATCCCACGACGCTGCCCGCATGGCTCGCTACCGCGATCGAAGATCAGGCCGCCGCCGAATGAAGCGCATCGCGCTGGCGCTGGTGTGCGCCTTCACCCTGACCGCGCCTGCCAGCGCAGATACACGCTGGACGCTGGTGAAGACCTACCCTCATGATGCGCAGGCCTTTACCGAAGGACTCTTCTACCTCGACGGCGACCTTTATGAGAGCACCGGGCTGGAGGGCCAGTCGGAGGTCCGCAAGGTGGCGCTCAAGACCGGGAAGGTGCTGCAAAGCCGGGTCATCGAACCGCCCTATTTCGGCGAAGGCATCGTCAACTGGCAGGACCGGCTGGTCAGCCTGACCTGGCGCCACCGCAAGGGGTTTGTCTGGAACCTGACCGATTTCACGCCGGTTTCCGACTTCCGCTATGAAGGCGAAGGCTGGGGCCTGACGCAGGACGGGCGTAGCATCATCATGAGCGACGGCACCGCCCAGTTGCGCTTCCTCGATCCCGACAACCTGACCGAACAGCGCCGCATCACCGTCACCTGGAACGGCCGCACGGTCGAACGCCTCAACGAACTGGAATATGTGCGCGGCGAAATCTGGGCGAATATCTGGTACGATACCCGCATTGCCCGCATCGATCCCGCGACCGGCGCCGTGATCGACTGGATCGATGTGACCGCTCTGCGCAAGGCCGCCGGCGTCACCGACAGCGAAGCCGTCGCCAACGGCATCGCCTATGATGCGGAAAGGGACCGTGTCTTCATTACCGGCAAGAACTGGCCGAAATTGTTCGAGATCAAGGTCGATCGCCAGCCCTAACCGCGCGGTTCGTTGCCGTGCAGTTTCGCCCATAGAGCTGCGGTGCCGGCTTCCTGCGCGCGCGTGGTGAACTGGGCGGCGATCAGCCAGCCCTTGATCGGCCGCAGGGGTAGGATGGTCGTGAGGATAAGCACCGGCACGCCCACCGCCAGATGCACCCACAGGCCCGGTCGCGCCATGATCTCCAGCATCACGATGAAGACCACCCCCGGCACGCAGGCGAAGAGTTGCACGAACACGGCGGGGCCATCGGCCGGATCGGCGAAGCTATAGTCCAGCGCGCACACCTCGCAATGATCGCGCACCGTCAGGAAACCGGTGAAGATATGCCCTTCGCCACAGCGCGGACAGCGCCCTAACACACCCGTTTCATGCGCCGGTCGCTTCTTCCACGCCCGGCCATTCTGGTCGATCCAGTGGGTTTCGCTCGTCTGTTCCATATCGCCTCCAGCCATCCTCCCCATGTCGTATCGGACCCGCACTAATCCACTGCGCCTTTTGTCCTACCCTTGGCTACGCCCAAGGCTGGCCTTTCCATGCACAAAGCGCTATCGGCCCGGCAACTCTTCTTTCCGATCTTGTAAGGCAGTCAAATGGGTTTTCGTTGCGGTATCGTCGGCCTCCCCAATGTGGGCAAGTCCACCCTGTTCAATGCGCTGACCGAAACGCAGGCGGCGCAGGCGGCCAACTATCCCTTCTGCACGATCGAACCGAATGAAGGCCGCGTCGCCGTGCCCGACGACCGGCTCGACACGATCGCGAAGATCGGCGGCAGCGCCAAGATCATCGAAACGCAGCTGAGCTTCGTCGATATCGCCGGCCTGGTGCGCGGCGCGTCGAAGGGCGAAGGTCTAGGCAACCAGTTCCTCGCGAACATCCGCGAGACCGACGCGATCGTCCACGTCCTGCGCTGCTTCGAGGATGGCGACATCACCCATGTCGAAGGCAAGGTCGATCCCATCGCTGACGCCGATACGGTCGAAACCGAACTGATGCTGGCCGACCTTGAAAGCCTGGAAAAGCGCGTCCCCAACCTCGCCAAGAAGGCCGCGCAGGGCGACAAGGAAGCCAAGGCCGCCGCGTCGGTGCTGGGTCAGGCGCTGGACCTGCTGCGCGACGGCAAGCCCGCGCGCCTGACGGTGCCCAAGGATGTCGAGGAAGAACGCCTCTTCGCGCAGGCGCAACTGCTGACGTCTAAGCCCGTCCTCTATGTCTGCAATGTCGAGGAAGAGAGCGCCGCCACCGGCAACGCCCATTCGGCCCGCGTGTTCGAAAAGGCGGCGGCGGAAAATGCCAAGGCCGTGATCGTGTCCGCCGCGATCGAGGCGGAACTCATCACCATGCCGATCGAGGAGCGCGCCGAATATCTCGAAGCGCTGGGCCTGACCGAAGCCGGCCTCGCCCGCATCATCCGCGCCGGCTACGAACTGCTGGGCCTCATCACCTTCTTCACCGTTGGGCCGAAAGAAGCCCGCGCCTGGACCGTGGCCAAGGGCAGTAAGGCGCCACAGGCCGCCGGCGCGATCCACACCGATTTCGAAAAGGGCTTCATCCGCGCCGAAACCATGGCCTATGCGGATTATGTCCAGTTCAACGGCGAAGCCGGTGCCAAGGAAGCGGGCAAATGGCGCTCCGAAGGCAAGGAATACGTGACGCAGGACGGCGACATCATGCTGTTCCGCTTCAACGTCTGACCCTCCATGGCGCTGCGCCTTGGTCAAATGCCTGCGCAGCGCAAGGCGGCCTTTCCCCCCAGCGTCGACGCCAACACCCGCCTCTTGATCCTGGGCAGCCTGCCCGGCGACGCATCGATCAGGCAGGGTGAATATTATGCACATCGCGGCAATGCCTTCTGGGACTTGCTGGGCGATGTGCTGGAGGAAAATCTGCGCGGGCAGCCCTATGCCATGCGGCTGAAGCGGCTGCGGGCGCATGGCGTTGGCCTGTGGGACGTGATCGAAAGCGCCGAGCGCCCCGGCAGTCTGGACAGCAGCATCCGAGGCGCAGAATTGCGTGACCTGGGACTGTTCGTGGAGCGGCTTCCCGCACTGCGGGCGATCGGCTTCAACGGCAAGACCGCCAGCCTGCACGGCCGTCGCCAACTGGGCGAGCGTCCGGGACTGGCACTGATCGATCTCCCCTCCTCCAGCGGCGCCTATGCCAGCCTGTCGCGGGAGGCGAAACGGCAGGCCTGGATGGCGCTGCGCGACGCGCTGACATAAAAGCCTACCAAAACGTCACTTTACCGTCATGGCATGACTGCTAAGCGATTCCGGTCCAAGGAAAACCAAAGAGTCGCCTATGCTGTCCCGTTCGATCGCCGCCGCCCTGTTCGCCCTGACCGCCCTTAGCGGTTGCGCCACCAACATGATGGAGCGCCCCGCGTCGGCAGCGCAAACGGAGCAGCGCGCGCCCGTCACGATATTGGTGTCGATCGACGGCTTCCGGGAAGATTATCTCCGCCGTGGCGTGACACCCAATCTGGCCGCGCTGGCGAATGACGGGATCGAAGCGGCCATGCGCCCGTCCTTCCCGACCAAGACATTCCCCAACCACTGGGCGATCGTCACGGGCGACCGGCCCGACCGCAACGGCATAGTTGCCAACAATATGGAAGACGCAGCCCGGCCGGATGAGAAGTTCACCATGGCGAGCGACGATCCCTTCTGGTGGAATGACGTTGAGCCGATCTGGGTTACGGCGGAAAAGGCCGGCGTGCGCACCGCGACGATGTTTTGGCCCGGTTCCAACGTGCCGTGGGGCGGCAATCAGGACAAGGAATGGCCGCGCGCGATCCATGGCGGCACACGACCGCAGGACTGGGCGCAGTTCAATCAGCAGATCGGCGGTACGCAGCGCGTCAACATGGTACTGGACGTACTGCGCCGCCCCGCCGATATCCGGCCGCGCTTCGTGACGCTCTATTTTGACACGGTCGATACGGCGGGCCATATCAAGGGGCCGGACGCGCCGGAAACGACCCGGGCGATCAGCGAGGTGGACGCCCATATCGGCGCACTGGTCGCGGGGCTGAAGGCGATGGGCCAGCCGGCCAATCTCGTGATCCTCGCCGACCATGGCATGGCGGCGCGATCAACCGATCGGATCATTGCGCTCGACAGCATCGCCAACCCGGCTGACTATCGCGTCGTCGAAAGCGGTCCCTATGCCAGCATCGCCGCCGTGCCCGGTCGTGAAAAGGCGCTGGAGGCCGCTCTGTTCAAGGCGACGCCGCATATGCAATGCTGGCGCAAGAGCGAGATACCGGCCCGCTTCCACTACGGCACGCATCGCCGCATCCCGGCCTATTTCTGCCTCGGTGAAACGGGTTGGGAAATTCAGCCGACCAGGCCGAAGGGTGAAGTCACCGGCGGAAATCATGGCTGGGACGATCGCGCGCCCGAAATGGCGGCCTTGTTCATCGCCAACGGCCCGGCTTTTGCCAAGCGCGCGAAGACGCCGGCGGGCGGCTTTGCCAATGTTGACGTCTATCCGCTGCTCGCGCGCCTGATCGGCGTGACGCCGCGCGCGTCGGATGGCGATCCTGCCGCCCTCTCTGGCCTGATTACCCGCTAAGGATCACACCATGCTGACCCGTCGCCAGATACTGACCGCCGCCACCGTCACCCCGCTGGCCGGCGCGCCCGCCATTCTGAAGGCGCAAAGCTGGTTTGCCGGCTACCCCTTCTCATTGGGGGTCACGTCAGGCGATCCGGCGCCAGACGGCTTCGTCATCTGGACCAAACTGGCGCCCAGGCCGTTCGAACCGCATGGCGGCATGCCCACCGTGCCGCTGCCGGTGAAATGGGACGTGGCGAGCGACGACCGTTTCAAAACCATCGTCGCATCGGGCGAAGCGATTGCCCGGCCGGAACTGGGCCATAGCGTCCATGTTGAGGTTGCCGGGCTGCAACCCGATCGCCCCTATTGGTATCGCTTCACGCTGGGCGGCGACCAGTCGTCTCGCGGTCGGGCGCGGACGCTGCCATTGCCGTCGGCCAGCCCCAAAGCACTGAAATTCGGCGTGGCAGGCTGCCAGAATTATGAGGATGGCCTCTTCACCGCCTACCGCCATCTGGCGCGCGAGGACGATCTGGCCTTCGTCTATCATTATGGCGACTTCATCTACGAATATAAGAAGCGCGGGCCGAACTATGACAAGGATGGCCTGCCTGCGCCGCAGGTGCGCCAGCATATCGGGCAGGATTGCATCGACGTCGCCGACTATCGGCTGCGCTATGCCCAATATCTGACCGATTATGATCTTCAGGCGGCGCGCGCCCGCCACACATGGTTCCCGACCTTCGACGATCATGAGATCCAGAATAACTGGGTCGGAGATTTTGACGGCAAGGGCGAGGCACCGCCGGAAATCTTCCGCCTGCGTCGTCAGGCTGGCTTGCAGGCCTGGTATGAATATATGCCGGCGCGCGCCGCGATGATCCCGCGCAACGGCATCATCACCGACATGTATCGGGAAGCGCGCTTTGGCGACCTGCTCTCGATCGATTTCCTCGACACCCGCTCCTTCCGCACGGACCAGCCCTGCGGCGACGGGTTCAAAACTTATTGCAAGGATATCGACGATCCCAAGGCGCAGGTCGTGTCGCCGGAAGAGGAAAGCTGGCTGGTGCGCAATCTGACGCGCGGACAGGCCAAGTGGCACTGCATCGCGCAACAGGTGATGATGATGTCGCTCGACCGGCGCCGTTATGCTGACGAGACGCAGAAGATTTATAACATCGACACCTGGGCCGCCTACACGGCGCAGCGCAACCGCCTGCTGGGCAAGATGCGCGGCCTCGACAATGTCGTCGTGCTGACCGGCGACGAGCATCAGAATTTTGCCGGCCTGCTGGAAAGCGACGGCAAGCCGGTGGCCGTGGAATTCGTGTCGACCTCCATCTCCTCGGGCGGCGACGGATCGGACGTGCGCGCGGGTAGCGACATCATGATGAAGAACAGCCCGGAGTTGAAATTCATCAACGACCAGCGCGGCTATCTGGTTTGCGACGTCACGCCGGACGCCTGGACGACGCACTTCCGCGTGATGGATCAGATATCGGCGCCCGGCGGCACGATCAGCACCCGCGCCAGCCTGACCGTGCCACGCGGCCAGCCTTTAATCAGCATCGCTTGACATTGACGTAAACGGAAAGCCCACCTACATCCTCGTCCGTTGCAGATGGAGATGGATGGGGATGGAAGACATTGTCTATTTCGAGGATCTCGCGGTCGGCGACGGCTTCGACTTCGGACCGCTGACGATATCGCGCGAAGAGACGATCGCCTTCGCCGCCGAGTTTGATCCGCAGCCCTTCCACCTGTCGGACGAAGCCGCTGCGACTACCCATTTCGGCACCTTGTCGGCCAGCGGCTGGCATACGACGGCCCTGTTCATGAAGATGTTCGTCGCGGAAATGCAGGCGCACCCCGGCCGTCAGGCGGCTAGTCTGGGCGCGATGGGCGTGGACGAACTCCGCTGGCTGCGCCCGGTCCGCCCCGGCGACACGCTACGCGGACGCAGCGAGGTGATCGACAAGAAAGCCTCGCAAAGCCGCCCGGAAATGGGGATCGTCCGCAATAAGGTGACGATCTTCAACCAGAAGGATCAGTCGGTCATGACCATGATCCCGATCGCCATGTGGCGGACCCGACCGGCCTGAACCCGGCTATTTCCGCCCGAACAGCTTCTCGATATCTCCATGGCCCAGTTTCACCCAGGTCGGGCGCCCATGGTTGCATTGGCCTGAGCGCGGCGTGACTTCCATTTCGCGGAGCAGGGCGTTCATCTCCGCGACGCTCAGCACGCGGCCGGCCCGGACCGAGCCGTGGCAGGCCATGGTCGCCGCCACCAGATCGAGCCGCTCCTTGAGCGACAGCGCACTGTCATAGGCGGCCAGATCGTCGGCCAGATCCGTGACCATGCCCTGCACGTCCGACTGACCTAACATGGCGGGGACGGAACGGACCAGCATGGCCGAAGGACCGAACCGCTCCAGATCGAGGCCAAAATCCTTGAGTTCGGCGATCCGCGATTCCAGCCGGTCGCACGCCGTTTCTTCCAGTTCTACCACTTCGGGCAGCAGCAAAGCCTGCGAAGCCACGCCCTGCCCCTCCATCGCCCGGCGCATCCGCTCCAGCGTCAGCCGCTCGTGCGCGGCATGCTGGTCAACGATGACGAGGCCATCTTCTGCCTCCGCGACGATATAGGTGCGCGCCACCTGTCCGCGGGCGACGCCGAGGGGGAAGCTATGCCCTTCTGGCGCGGGTGCGGCAGCGGGTTCGGCGCGGGCTTGTGGGGGAGGCGTGATGAAGGACGAGCGGCGGTCTGCGAAGGAGGATGGCGCGAACTGATTGTAACTTGGCGAAGGACTGGGTGAGAAGCCTGCCGCCGCCTCGAAAATCGGCATCGATCCGATCGGCGTCGGCGATACCGGCTCCGGTTTCCAGGCCGACAGGGCAGCCGGATCGGCATGCTGCACCGCCCGGAACCCTTCGGCATCCAGCGCGCGGCGCAGGCCGGACACGATCATCCCGCGGATCAGCGCCGGATCGCGAAAGCGCACCTCCGTCTTGGCGGGATGCACATTCACATCCACCTCCAGCGGCGGAACGTCCAGAAACAGCGCGACGACCGGATGGCGGTCCCGCGCCAGCATGTCGGCATAGGCGCCGCGCAGCGCCCCGATCAGCAACCGGTCGCGCACCGGCCGACCATTGACGAACAGATATTGATGATCGCCCACGCCCCGGTTGTAGGTCGGCAGCGACGCCACGCCGGACAATTGCACCCCGTCTCGCTCCAGACTGACGATGACATGATTGTCCGCCAGCGCCCGGTCGGTGAGCGCGGCAACCCGTTCCTCCCGCGCTTCCCCTGCCTGCACGCCCAACACGCGTCGGCCATCATGCTCGACCGAAAAAGCGACGGCCGGATGTGCCATTGCGAGACGACGGATGATGTCGAGGCAGGCGGCATATTCGGCCTTGGGCGAGCGCAGGAACTTGCGCCGTGCCGGCACCTTGCCGAACAGTTGTTCCACGGTGACGCGGGTGCCGGGCGGCAGCGCCGCCGGTCCCTCGGCCACCAACTGTCCATTGTCGACCGTGCGGTTCCATCCATCCTGCCCACGCGGCCTGCTGTCGATCGACAGGCGGGCAACGCTGGCAATGGATGGCAAGGCCTCTCCTCGGAAGCCCAATGTCGCCACATTTTCAATCGCATCGTCAGGTAATTTGGACGTGGCATGCCGCTCCAGCGCCAACGCCATGTCGGCCGAATCCATGCCGCAGCCATCGTCGCTGACCTCGATCCGGTCGAGGCCACCATTGGACAAGCGGATTGCGACACGAGTCGCGCCCGCATCCAAAGCGTTTTCCACGATCTCTTTTAGCGCGCTGGCGGGTCTTTCGACCACTTCACCGGCAGCGATACGATTGACCAGATGTTCGGGCAGACGGCGTATTGACATTGATTAGGGACTAGCCCAAGCGAGCGCTTTCCGCGAGCCGCGACCTCAAATTTTTTGCACTGCAAGGCGCAAGGAAGCTAAGGTTAACGGCAGGAGCAGAAACAGCTTTCCGACCAGTCCCCTTGTCGCATCGCGGGGCCGGCGGGCGATACAGGATAAGGCATGTCGATCTTCTCGCGTCTCTTCAAATTCTCCTCGCAGGATATGGCCATCGACCTCGGCACCGCGAACACGGTGGTTTATGTTCGTGGACGCGGCATCGTACTGAACGAACCGTCGGTGGTGGCGGTCGAGACGCTGAACGGCGTCAAGCGGGTGAAGGCGGTCGGCGTCGACGCCAAGCTGATGATGGGCAAGACCCCGGATTCGATCGAAGCCATCCGCCCGCTGCGCGACGGGGTGATCGCCGACATCGACGTCGCCGAACAGATGATCAAGCATTTCATCACCAAGGTGCACGGCGGCAAGCACAGCCCCTGGCGCGCGCCTGAAATCGTGATCTGCGTGCCTTCCGGCTCGACCAGCGTGGAACGCCGCGCCATCCGTGACGCCGCCAGCAATGCCGGCGCGTCTCAGGTATTCCTGATCGAAGAGCCGATGGCTGCCGCTATCGGCGCCGACATGCCGGTGACAGAGCCGATCGGCTCGATGGTCGTGGACATTGGCGGCGGCACCACCGAAGTCGCGGTTCTCTCGCTCCGTGGCCTGGCCTACACCACCTCGGTCCGTGTCGGCGGCGACAAGATGGACGAAGCCATCGTCAGCTTCGTGCGTCGTCACCATAACCTCCTGATCGGCGAAGCAACGGCAGAGCGCATCAAGAAGCAGTTCGGCGTTGCCCAGCCACCCGAAGACGGCGTCGGCGAAACGATCCATATCAAGGGTCGCGATCTGGTGAACGGCGTGCCGAAGGAAATTTCGATCAATCAGGGTCAGATCGCCGACGCGCTGGCCGAGCCGATCTCGACCATCGTTGAGGGTGTGCGGATTGCCCTGGAAAACACCGCGCCTGAACTGGCTGCCGACATCGTTGATCAGGGCATCGTCCTGACCGGCGGCGGCGCGCTGCTCAAGGGGCTGGATGATGAACTGCGCGACGAAACGGGCCTGCCCGTCACCATCGCGGAAGATCCGCTGACCTGTGTGGCCATTGGCACCGGCCGCGCTATGGAAGACCCGATCTTCCGGGGCGTGCTGCAAACCGCCTGATCGAGAAGGACGATTAGATGGCGCGGCCAGCCAGCCGACGCCCCGGTATCAACCGGAAGGCGCAATTTAGCCTATTCGCCAGCTATGTCGTGGCGGTGGCCGGGGCAGCCATTGGTCTGCTGCTGGTGGTGGTCGCAATCTTCGACCCCACCGGCTTTGCCGCCATACGTATCGCCACGTCCGAAATCAGCCGCCCCGTTTCCAACACGCTGAAGGGCATGGTGAGCGGCGTCGGATCGGTGGACGAAGTCTTGGCTGCCTACTGGCAGGCAGGGTCGCAAAATGTCGCACTGCGTCGGCAGGTAGAAGCGGATCGCAATCGGATCATCGAGGCCAAGGCCGTTGCGCAGGAAAATGTGCGGCTAAAGAAACTGCTCAAGTTGGTGGATGCCGACGCCAGCCAGGTACTTACCGCACGACTGATCGCCTCGTCCGCTACCAGCGCGCGGCGCTTCGCCCGCCTCAATGCAGGCCGTTGGCAGGGCGTTCGGCCCGGGATGCCGGTGCGCGCGCCAGAGGGGCTGATCGGTCGAATCCATATCACCACGCCCAACAGTTCCGAAGTGCTGTTGCTGACCGACACAAGCAATATTGTGCCGGTACGCCGGGCAAATGACAGCATTCCTGCCATATCTACCGGGCTGGGCGATGGATCGGTAGAGGTGCGCGCGCTGACTGCAGGCCGCAATCCGTTCAAACCCGGCGACCTGCTCGTCACGTCAGGTATCGGCGGTGTCTATCAACCCAATATACCTGTCGCGGTCGTTGTTCGTGCGCAGGGCGAAATCGCCTATGCCGTGCCATTGGCGAACCCCGCCCGCGTCGATGCCGTGGTTGTCGAACGCGCTTTTGAGGATGCCGTGACCCGCTCAGGTCCGACTGCCCCCGCCGGAGCGGATGAGCCGATCGCCGGCAACGTCGCCCTGCCGTGATCGACCCGCATCTATACCATGTGCCACGGCTCGGGAGACACCCTTCCCGTTTCCGGCTGGCGGGCACGCCGGTCATCACCGTATTGCTGGGATCCTTCTTAACGGCGTTGCCAGTTATTGCCCAGTCGCCGATCATGCCGCCCTTCGGCCTGCTGCTGCTGCTTGCCTGGCGGCTGTTGCGGCCTGACCTGTGGCGCGCCTGGATCGCCCTGCCACTCGGCCTGTTCGATGATATGATGAGTGGCCAGCCGGTAGGTTCTGCAATGTTCCTTTGGACCGTGGCATTGATGGGCATCGATGCGGTCGAACATCGCATGGTGTGGCGCGGCTATCGTCAGGACTGGCTAATCGCGACCCTCGCCATTATCGTCTGCATCTCCGGTGGCCTGTTTTTTGCACGGATCACGGGTGGAGGTAATGTGACGCTTTTCCTGGTCGCGCCGCAAATGGTCTGGACGATATTGCTGTTTCCCTTCGTCGTCCGCCAATGCGCGCGGATCGACCGCTGGCGCGTGATGGCATGAAATTTCCGTTTCCCAAGCGCAAGATCGTCACCGAAGCCACCCAATCCTTCACCTTCTCGCGCCGCGCGATGGTGGTCGGCGGATTGCAGGGGGCGATCGGCGCCGTGCTGGTGGGACGCATGGCCTGGATCAGCGTCGTTCAGAACGAAAAATATAGCCTGTTGTCGGAGAGCAATCGCGTCAATCTGACGCTGATCCCGCCGCGTCGCGGCTGGATCATCGACCGCAACGGGCGGCCGCTGGCGAATAATCGTACCGACTTCCGCGTCGATCTGATCCCGCAACGCATCGTCGATGCGGAAGCGACGATCAGCCATCTGGCTCGATTGCTGAAGCTGGAGCCGGATGACGTCGATCGTATTCGCGAGGATCTGGAGAAATCCGCCGGCTTTCGTCCGGTCCAGGTTGCCGACAAGCTGACCTACGATCAATATGCCGCGATCAGCGTGCGCCTGCCTGACCTGCCCGGCGTCGCCCCCAGCCAGGGTTTCTCCCGCCACTATCCTGCCGGCGCCACCGTCGGCCATCTGCTCGGCTATGTCGGCGCAGCGACGGCGGAAGATTATAAGGCACGGCGGAATCCGCTTCTCATCACGCCGGGCTTCAAGATCGGCAAGGACGGGCTGGAAAAGGCGTTTGATGGCCACCTGACGGGAAAGCCGGGCGCCAAGCGGGTCGAGGTGACGGCTCGCGGCAAGATCGTGCAGGAATTGACCACCCGCACCGACACGCCCGGCCGCACGATCAAGTTGACCATCGATGCGGGCTTGCAGGAGTTTGCCGGTCGACGGCTTGCCACCCAGAGTGGATCGGTCGTCGTGATCGACTGCCATAATGGCGACGTTCTGGCGCTGGCGTCGATGCCCAGTTTCGATCCCAACAGCTTTTCCGACGGCATCAGCCATCTGGAATATGAGATGCTGTCGAAGGACGATCATGTCCCGCTGCGCAACAAGACGCTGCAAGGGCTGTATCCGCCCGGTTCCACGGTCAAGCCGATGGTGGCGCTGGCGCTGCTGGAGGCGGGCATCGGACCGCAGGAGACGGTGAACTGTCCCGGTGCCATTCGGGTCGGCAACACGCTGTTCCATTGCCATAAGCGGCGTGGCCATGGCCCGCTCAACATGCGCGGCGCCATCGCCCAAAGCTGCGACATCTATTTTTACCAGATGGCGCAGCGCATCGGCATGGACCGAATCGCCAGCATGGCGCGGCGCGTCGGCATGGGCCAGAAGTTCGACCTGCCCTTCCCCAGCCAAAGCTATGGCACCGTGCCAGATCCAGCTTGGAAGGAACGGAAATATAATCAGAAATGGCAAGTTTACGACACGGTGAATGCCACCATCGGTCAGGGCTATATGCTGATCAATCCGCTACAGATGGCAGTGATGGCGGCGCGGCTGGCGACCGGTAAACAGTTGATGCCCAATTTCATTTATGGCGCGCCAAAGCCGGATCCGGCCTCGGTCGGAGCGAGTGAGGAACATCTGGTGGTGATCCGCGACGCCATGAATGCAGTCGTCAATGGCGGCGGCACCGGCGGTGCGGCGCGCAGTTCCATTCCTGGCGTCATGGTGGCGGGTAAGACCGGGACCGCGCAGGTGCGACGCATCACCATGGCGGAACGTGCCGGCGGCGTGCGCGGCAACAGTTCTCTGGCCTTCAAGCTGCGCGATCACGCCCTGTTCCAGGGTTTTGCGCCCTTCGACAATCCGCGCTACGCCATCGCCTGCATCATCGAACATGGCGGGCATATGATCCGTAACGAGGACGCGCCGATGATCGCCAGCGATACGCTGTCCTATCTGTTCGATCCGGCCAAGGCGATGGAGAAGCTGGAAACGCTGGAGAAGGGATGGGGCGGGACTCCGTCCGAGCGGCAGGCGCGGCAGATGGCAGCCTTCCGCCTCGCAAAGGCCATCGAGAAGGGGGAAGCCCCAACCCCAGCCGATAATGCAATGAACGCGGCCAATGCATCCGTCGCCGCGCCCACTACGGCTCCAGCCCCTCCACCCGCAGCCGATGACGAAAGCGACGTCCCTGCCCCAGCCAACAGTACAGCCGCGCCATGAGTATTGTTCCCAAACCTCTGACCGAGTTTCCCTGGCGCATATTGGCCTTGCTACTGGCGATTGCCGGCTTCGGCACGATCGTGCTCTACAGCGCGGCAAGCGGCAGCATTTTTCCTTGGGCGTTCAATCAGGGGATACGCTTCTGCATCTTTTCGGCCATGGCGCTATGTCTCAGCCGCATTCCGGTTGAGGTTTTCGCGCGTTACGCCTTCCCTGCCTATGGTGCGGTTCTCGCCGCGCTGTTTCTGGTGGAATTGATCGGCGGCGTAGCCGGCGGTAGCCAGCGCTGGATCAATCTCGGCTTCATGCAGTTGCAGCCGTCCGAGTTCATGAAGCCGATCATCGTCTTGACGATAGCGCGCTTCTATGCCCTGCTACCTGTTGGAGAAATCCGGCGATGGAACGCGATCTGGCCGGCATTGGCGCTGATCGGCTTTCCATGGGCACTGGTCCTGATCCAGCCCGATCTGGGTACAGCGACCATGATATTGGCGGGCGGCATCACCGTCATGTTCCTGGCGGGCTTGCCGCTGCGCCTGTTCGTCGGTTCCGGCCTTGCCGTTGCGGCTATCATACCGATCGCCTTCAGCTTCCTGCATGACTATCAGAAGAACCGCGTGCTGATCTTCCTCGACCCAGAGAGCGATCCGCTCGGCGCCGGCTATCATATCAGCCAGTCCAAGATAGCGATCGGATCGGGCGGCATTTGGGGCAAGGGCTTTCTGAAGGGGTCGCAAAGCCATCTCGACTATCTCCCCGAAGGCCATACCGACTTCGTCTTCGCCACCATGGCAGAGGAATGGGGTCTGATCGGCGGCACGTTGTTGATCCTGGCCTTCATGCTGCTGTTTCGCTGGGGCATTCGCGTGGCGATGCGCGCGCAGGACAAATTCGCCCGGATGGCGGCGGCAGGGCTGACCACAACCATCTTCTTCTATGTTGCCATCAACCTGATGATGGTGATGGGCCTGGCACCGGTGGTGGGCATTCCCCTGCCCTTCATGTCCTATGGCGGATCTTCGATGCTGACCGTTATGCTGTGCATCGGCATCATCATGGCCATCGACCGCGCTGGCAAGCGCCGTGCAGGCACGGGCAACTGGCGCTAAATCGGCATTGCATGAAAAATTTCTGTCATAAAGCAATTTACTATTTGCAGAATCACAAGCGACTGCTAACAGCCCGCCACGCCGGAGCGCAAAGCCGCTTCAGCATGGACGCATAGCTCAGTTGGTAGAGCAGCTGACTCTTAATCAGCGGGTCCTAGGTTCGAGCCCTAGTGCGTCCACCACCATCCTTCGCCGTTTATGTTAGACAATCATATCATCGCAAATATCAGGTTTTGCGATCGATAAGCGTCGTGGCGGCCGGATGCTTAAACCCCCATTCAGATAGTCCAGCCTAAGCCTGCGCCACGGTAGAAAGGGCAGTGCCCTCACCGCCGGATATTATCGAGGGGTAGGATTAATGAGGTCATTAAATACGGTTTCCGGCATCCTGGTTATGATAGTTTTTTGCGCCGCTGGCACACCGGCATTGGCGCAGGCTGGAGACGCGACAAAGGGCAAAACCGTGTTTGCCCGGTGCGCGCTCTGCCATGATGTGAAGAGTGGCCCCAAGAAGATAGGTCCGTCGCTTGCAGGCTTGTTTGGCCGGACGTCCGGGACCGTTGCGGGCTTCACCTATTCGCCGGCGATGCAGAAGGCGAAGATCAAATGGGACGCAAAGAGCCTGGATGCGTTCCTGACCAAGCCCAGTGGATCAGTGCCCGGCAATCGCATGGCCTTCGCCGGTCTGCCCAATGCCGTCGACCGCGCCAACCTGATCACCTATCTCTCGAGCGCAACCAAATAAACTAATCAGATGCCGCCCGCCGTCACGGCCCACCCCCCGCGTTCCAGCGCGGCACTGAGGTCGGCGGTGCAGGCATTCAGTGCATTGGCGTCGGTCGAGCGAATCACGAAATTCGCGCCGGTGCGCCCCTCCCGGAAGAAGGGATAGCTACCGATTTGACACCCGGCATAGGCGCGTTCGGTTGCCGCTAATAGATCCGCAATCTCACTTTCCGCAACCCAGCAGCCGATCGTGGTGGACTGGAGTGGCAGCCCGCCCTCCAACTGCCCCGTCAGGCTATCGAGCATCCCGGCTGTGATGGAAGGCACCCCTGCCATGATGAGGATATTGCCATGGCGAATACCTGGCGCACCGGACATATAATTTTCAATCAGGTCGGCACCGGCAGGCACCCGCGCCATGCGCAGCCGCGCCTCGGTCAAGCCGCCGCGCGCCTTGTAGTAATCGGACAGAATTGCGCGCGCGCCTTCATGGATTTCTACATCCACGCCCAGCGCTGCGGCAATCGCATCGACGGTGATATCGTCATGGGTGGGGCCGATGCCGCCGGTCGTAAAGAGATAGTCGTTGCGAGCGCGCAGTGTGTTAACCGCCTCAATAATGGCATTCTGATCGTCCGGCACCACACGCACTTCGCGCAGCCGAATGCCTTGGACGCTCAACCAGACCGCGATCTGACTGACGTTCCTGTCCTGAGTGCGACCGGAGAGGATTTCGTCGCCGATAACAATCAGCGCAGCGGTCCATATGCGGGTAGGATCGACCATCTCCAGCCCATAGCCTGCGCCATGCGCCCTGCCTAGCCGCCCTCTCGCATTATCCCGTCTCTACGCCTATAAATGCGCGATGACCGAATATATGACCATGACGGCCGACACGCCGACCACCCGCTCCACTGCGATCAAGCTCTATGACGAATCCGGCTTTGCCGGCATGCGCAAGGCTGGCCGGCTCGCTGCCGAGATATTGGATGCGCTGGTGCCGCATGTGGTGCCAGGCGTAACGACCGGCGAACTGGACGATATCGTTCGCCGCATGACCCTGGATGGCGGTGGTGTGCCCGCGACATTGGGCTATCGCGGCTATACCCATAGCTGCTGCATTTCACTCAACAATGTCATCTGCCACGGTATTCCAGGTGACTATAAACTCAAGGACGGCGATATCCTGAATATCGACGTCACTCCGCTGGTCGATGGCTGGCACGGCGACACCAGCCGCATGTTCATCGTGGGAGAAGCCCCGATCAAGGCCCGTCGCCTGGTCGAGATCACCTATGAATGCCTGATGCTGGGCATCGAACAGGCAAAGCCCGGTAATCATCTTGGCGACATCGGCTATGTCATTCAGCGCCATGCCGAGAAACATCGCTATGGCGTGGTGCGCGACTTTTGCGGCCATGGCTTGGGTCAGGTATTTCACGACAGTCCAGAAGTCGTCCATATCGGCCGCCCTGGCACCGGCCCGGAACTGCGCCCCGGCATGTTCTTCACGATCGAGCCGATGATCAACATCGGCAAGCCCGGCGTGAAGATGCTGGATGACGGCTGGACGGCCGTGACGCGGGACCGAACCCTGTCTGCGCAGTTCGAACATAGTATCGGCATTACCGAAACCGGCTGCGAAATCTTCACGAAGAGCCCTGTCGGCCTCGACTGCCCGCCATATTCGCCCTGACGATCGCATTGCTGCCCAAAAAACAGGCAGAGCGTCATGATATTGCCTGGAATCCGGGCAATATGGACAAAGATTGCTGCATCGCCGAAAGCATTACTGGCGATTCGCCATTTGGCACGGTAATTGATTGATAGCGGGGACGGCGCCTGCCTTTGGGGGGCATGATGATCGTTTCCGGGTGAGAAAACGGATGCGGGTCGCACCCGCAATTCGAACGAGCGTCATGGGTTGGGATTACGAGTGATGAAAAAGATCGAAGCCATCATCAAGCCGTTCAAGCTGGACGAGGTCAAGGAAGCGCTTCACGAAGTGGGCGTATCCGGTATCACCGTCACCGAAGCCAAGGGCTTTGGCCGCCAGAAAGGCCATACCGAACTTTATCGCGGCGCTGAATATGTCGTCGATTTCCTGCCCAAGGTTAAGCTGGAAGTCGTGGTGGACGACGCCATGGCCGAACGCGTGGTCGAAGCGATCAGTTCGGCAGCGCAGACCGGCCGCATCGGCGACGGCAAGATCTTCATCTCTGCGATCGAGGGCGCAGTGCGCATCCGCACTGGCGAACGGGACAGCGACGCCATCTGATTTTAACGGGTTCTCGCCGGCCTGGAGGGACGATCCCAAAGGCCTTGGCGGACGCATATCAACGGCCCCTTCGGGGGGGTATTTTTGAAAGAAGGGCAGTTTCACATGGCCAACACGCCTAAAGACATCCTGAAGATGATCGAAGAGAAGGAGATCGAGTGGGTCGATGTCCGTTTCACCGATCCCAAGGGCAAGTGGCAGCACCTGACCATGGTCGCTTCGGTGCTGGGCGAGGATGAACTGACTCAGGGCCTGATGTTCGACGGTTCTTCGATCGAAGGCTGGAAGACGATCAACGAATCGGACATGATCCTGAAGCCCGACCTGGACGCCGTCTATGTCGATCCGTTCAGCGCCACCCCGATGCTGATCCTGATCTGCGATATCGTGGAGCCCGACACCGGCGAACTCTACACCCGCGATCCGCGCTCGACCGCCAAGCGCGCCGAAGCATTCGTTAAGTCGGCTGGTTTCGGTGACACCGTCTATGTCGGCCCTGAAGCTGAATTCTTCATGTTCGACGATGTGCGCTTCGAGAATGACTACTCGACCAGCTATTACAAGATCGACGACATCGAACTGCCGACCAACACCGGCAAGGAATATGAAGGCGGCAACCTGGGCCATCGCCCTCGCGCCAAGGGCGGCTATTTCCCGGTCGCCCCTGTCGATCCTGCGACCGATATCCGTGCCGAAATGGTCACCACCATGCTGGAAATGGGCCTGCCCTGCGACAAGCATCACCATGAAGTCGCCGCCGCCCAGCACGAACTCGGCCTGACCTTTGGCACGCTGGTGCAGACCGCCGACCGCATGCAGATCTATAAATATGTCGTGTGGAACGTTGCGCAGGCCTATGGCAAGTCTGCGACTTTCATGCCCAAGCCGATCGCCGAAGATAACGGTTCGGGCATGCACACGCACATGTCGATCTGGGATAATGGCAAGCCGCTGTTCGCTGGCGAAGGCTATGCCGGCCTGTCCGACATGTGCCTCTACTTCATCGGCGGCGTCATCAAGCACGCCAAGGCGCTGAACGCCTTCACCAACCCGACCACCAACAGCTACAAGCGTCTGGTGCCGGGCTTCGAGGCGCCGGTGCTGCTGGCCTATTCGGCCCGCAACCGCTCGGCATCCTGCCGCATTCCCTATGGCGCGGGCGCCAAGGCAAAGCGCGTGGAGTTCCGCTTCCCCGATGCGATGGCCAACCCGTATCTCTGCTATTCGGCGCTGCTGATGGCGGGCCTCGACGGCATCGAGAACAAGATCCATCCGGGTGCCGCGATGGACAAGAATCTCTACGATCTGCCGCCTGAAGAACTGAGCCAGGTGCCGACCGTCTGCGCTTCGCTGCGTGAAGCGCTGAACAGCCTGGAAGCCGATCATGACTTCCTGCTGAAGGGCGACGTGTTCACCAAGGACCAGATCGATGCCTACATCGAACTGAAGTGGCCGGAAGTGTATCGCTGGGAAATGGCGCCTTCGCCGGTCGAATTCGACATGTATTACAGCAGCTGAGCCACTCAGCCCTGATTTTCGGGAAGGCCCGGTCGCAGCGATGCGGCCGGGCCTTTTCCTTTGGCTATCCGACCCCCACATGGGGGACATGATCCTCGACAAGCTTGGTCTGACCCACCCGATCATTCAGGCGCCCATGGCCGGTGTATCGACACCCGCCATGGCGGCAGCCGTCAGTGAGGCAGGCGGTTTGGGGTCGATCGGCGTGGGCGCCGTGGATGCCACCGGCGCACGCGCAATGATCGACGGGGTGCGGACGCTGACCGGACGCCCATTCAACGTCAATCTGTTCGTCCACACCCCCGCAAGGGTGCAACCGGACGTGGAAGCGCGCTGGATCGAGGCGCTGACGCCGCTCTTCGTGCGCTTTGGTGTCACACCGCCCCAATCGCTGCGGGAAATCTATCGCAGCTTCGTTGAGGACGATGCGATGCTGGAGATGCTGGTCGAGACGCGGCCGGCCGTGGTCAGCTTCCATTTCGGCCTGCCCGATGCTGCCCGGATCGCCGCGCTGAAAGCGGCGGGATGCCTGCTTCTGGCCAGCGCGACCAAGCTGGACGAAGCG
>JAGVJS010000204.1 GCA_020051025.1 Sphingobium sp.
CTGAAAATCCTTCCAGGGGAGCGCGTCCCGATCATGGTGGCGACCGTCCCGAACGCTCCCTGTTGGCAGCGCCCCGTCCGGTGAAAAGCCCTCTAGGCGCGACAGCTGAGTCGGTCAATGGCTTTTTCAAAAAAATGTCATCCGCGCTTTCCTCAGGGCACCAATGGGCAAAGAAGCCTGAAATGCGCGCCCTGGGATGATATCTCGAGAGAAAGTGCACCACGATAGGCCTCCAGCAAGGAGCGAGCGATCGCCAGGCCCAGGCCAGTACCGCCCTGCTCCCGCTTACTGGTGAAGAAGGGATCGAATATCTTCTCCCGGTCCGCCTGGGGGATACCTGAACCGTCATCAACGAGATCGAACCGTGCGAGGCCATCTTCCATGGAGACGCCGATCTCAATCCTGCTCGCCCCGGCCTGCCGTGCATTTTCAGCCAGGGTCGTCAGAATTGCTTCCAGCGCACTCGGATTGATCGCCAATATCGGCGGTGGCTCAGGCAGATTTACAGCGACCGTGAATCCTCGCCCGCCAAGCGCATCGGCTATCGCCGCCAAAATCGGAGCTGCCGCCGCTTTGGCATCCTGCTCGCCTACCAGTACGTCAGCCCTGGCCAATTCCATCAAACGCCGCACAAGCCGGGACAAGCGCTCCGCATCGGCCGCCATATTGGCAAGAAACCGTGTCCGGTCGGCCACCAACATATCTGCGCCATGATCCTGCAACAGCTCGATCGCGCCTGAAATGGCTGCGAGCGGCGTCTTGAATTCATGACTGACCGAAGAGGCGAAATCGCGCAGATAGCGCGACCGCTTCTCGATACTATCGGCCATCTGCTCGAAATCCTCGAACAGGGTCCGAATCTCCACGACCTGTAAAGAAGGGTGACGTGGCGCGATGCGGCGGCCAGATGCGAGACTGCGTGTGGCACGGCTCAGTCCCTCGATCGGTCGCACGATCGCGCGCGACAAGATAGCGGAAAGGAAAAGGAGCAGCAGAAAGATCGTTACCACACCCAACAGGATCTTGCCCCTGTCCTCATAGAGGCCGAGAAACAGCGCCCGCGGCGAGCGGGACAGGAGAAGCACCGCGACGACCTTGCCATCGACCCGGATTGGTCGCGCATGATGCAGCCTGATGTACCCGGCGCGGCTCAGCCAGGTCAGCGGATAGGGCGCGACATAACCTTCATTCCGCCGCAGCACCGTCACCGCCCTGCCCGCCAGCGCCGCCTTAATCTCCGGCAGGATTGCCAGGCTCCTGCCTCCATCCTGACCGTTCAGCACCAGCCCCTGCCGATCCAGGATAAGGATGGAGGATAGGGTGGTGAGTTTGGTTTCCTGAAAGGCGGGCATCATCCGACGCGCGATATCCACCGCCAAACCGTCGGGACGCTCCTGTGTCTGGGCCGCAGGCGGACGAGGCGGCAATATTGGCGAGGCGCGCAAGTCCACCTCCGTCATGCGATCATGATAACGGACAGCCGCAATTGGCCGGGCTTCGGGGACCGCGCTATCTTTGGCCACCACAGCCGCACTGGCAGCCAGCGCAGCCCCCTGTGCCACCAGTTCTGCCTCCGTCCGACGCACAAGCGCATTTTCATAGACCCGCAGGAAGATCGCCCCCAGGCCCGGCAGCGCCGCAACGAACAATAATGTCCCCAACAAAATGGTACGCAGCCGCAGAACCGGCCAATAGCGGGTGATCCATGCCTTCATCGTCAGGATCATGCAGCTAACGTCATGCCGATGGTGCCGTCCCGCTGCACCCGCCCAGCCGATAGCCGATTCCGGCGCGCGTCTCGATCAGATCAACGCCGCCGACCTCTGCAAACTTACGGCGCAGGTTGCGGATATGGCTGTCCACGGTCCGGTCGGTCAGGGCGAAGCCCGGCCCCCGGAACCGGTCGATGATCTGGTCGCGGGAAAAGATGCGCGCAGGCATGGCCAACAAGGTGCGCAATATGGTGAATTCCGTCACCGTCAGGCTGATTTCCGCCTGCTGCCAGCGCGCCGACCAGCTTTCGGTGTCAAGGCTGAGTAAGCCATGGCGCATGACGCCGACATTCTCGACCACTGGCGGCTTGGCGGCGGTGCGACGCAGGATCGCCATCGACCGCGCCACCACTTCGCGGGGCGAAAAGGGCTTCACCACATAATCGTCGCCCCCCAACTCTATGCCGAGCACCCGATCAATCTCATCGTCGCGCGAGGAAAGGAAGAAGATCGGCACATCGTCCTGCGCCCGCAGCCGGCGGCAAACCTCCAGCCCGTCCATGCGCGGCATGTTGATGTCTAGGATGACGAGGTCGGGCCGTTGTCGCTCAACCTGCGTCAGCGCTTCTTCCCCATCGGCGGCCTCGACAGTGTCCAATCCCGCCTTCCCGAAGGCGAAGACGAGCAACTGGCGAATGTGGGGATCGTCGTCGACGATCAGGATGGTGCTGGGCATGGGATACATGATCATTTCCCGATCTCTCCTGTCAACGTCCGAACAGCCTTGGGATCGACAGAATTGGGTTGGGTTTGAGGTTGAGATGGCGGTGCAGGCATCACCGGTGCAGCGGGCGCTCGACGGGTTGGCGCGCAGTCCTTCCAGCCGGGCGAAGGCTCTGGCGGCGTATTTGTCTTGAGAAGCTGCGCGACATGATCGAGCCGCTTTTGCCCTATGAGGGTCCAGCCATTCTCCTGCTCTTCCTCCAGCCGACCATGGAGCCGTCTCCACAGAAATTGTACGCGGTCGTTAAACGCCGGCTGAAGATCGGGTCGCTGCGCCAATTCTAGCAGCGGTATCAGAGCCGAATCCCCCAGATCACTCAAATAGCAAAGATCGAGCGCGACGCCTCGGCCGCCAACTTCGCGAGCATGGCGGACATTCCATTGGGCAGTGATCGCGCCCAGATCCACGAAACTCACAACAGCCATAACCAACCCCGCCGCCGCCCAATTGACGTTGATGAGCCAGGCCGCGCTGCGATCGCGCAACAGTCGCCAGCAGATGGTGGCAAGACCGAAGCCGACCAGTGCCATCCAGATCAGCGCAGCGATACGCAGCCGGGTCAGCGAATAGGCATCGATATAATCGATCGTGCGCAACATGGAGGAAGCGACGAGAATGACGTTCTGCCCAATCCAGAGCAGCACCAGCCTGCGGATAGCAGGCACCCGCGCCGTTTCCGATCCGGGCCGCAACGTCACCAGCACAAATAGTGCCGCCAATAGCGCCGTTGCAATTAACGGATAGGCACCGCGATGCGCGTAGTCGGCCATGGTCATACCGGCGGGCAACGGCGCCAAGCCCCAGAGCCAAGTGGCATCCATCAGATTCTGTGCCGCGAAGAGCAGGTTGAAGAGGATCAGTGAAAGCGTCACCGACACAACGGACACACCGGGTAGCGCCAGATCGCCCTGTCCGCCAAAGCCAGGCAGCAAGCGGCGGCCCAGTCGAGGGCGCAAAAGGCTCCAGACGGCGATGAACAGCAAAACCCAGAACAGGACACGCACGAACAGCGACATGGACAGTTCGGGCAAGAAGAAGGCATCGAAGAATTGTTCGATCAAAGGGTTGGCCGCTGCAAACAGACAAAGGATCACGGTGCTGCCGATCAGCGGCAACGCCAAAGTGCCAATCGCGGCATGCAAATTCCAGCCCCCCGATCGTCCCGCCGCGCGAACCTTGAGCAGGCGGCGCGCGTCGATCAACGGTACGAACGGCGCGCGCAGTCCATGCAGCACCAGACGCTGGAACCAGCGCCAGCCATCATCGAAGCGCTTTGTCGCCGGCAGCAGCGCCGCCATCGCCGCTGCTATCCAGAACAATGTCCAGGCCAGCAGGCATGCGTCATATAACAAGGCAACGCTGAACAGACCGGCTGCCGCCAGCGCCACCCAGGCCCGTTGGTCGTGCCGCACCGCCGGTCGCCCGATCACCAGTGCGCCCAGCACCGCCAGCGTGAACAGGCCAAGATAGCCGCCATAGAAATGCCGCTGGTAGAAGAGCCAGTCACCCAATCCGACGATCAGCAAGGCCGGCAGCAGTTTCCAGCGGAAGCGCGCGATGAGGCGCAGGGTAGAAGCAGGCATGATCTTGTCTCCCTGAAGGTTCAGGCAGGATGCGGCGATGCCAAGCAGATCAGGGGGTGGTGTCGATCAATAGTTGGCGCAGCCCTGATGCAGATGATGTGCAGGACAGACAGCAAGGCACGCAATTCTGCGGAAAAGCCCGAAAGGCCCGCAGCCTGCCATCCGGCGGCGCTGCCGGCGCGCTCCATTCACCGCTTGCCAGTGTCACCTCGCCGCCCCTAATTTCTCTCTACTGCAACAGTGGAGAAACCAGCATGCGCACACGCACGGTCCTTGCTTTCGCCATACTGCCCGGCCTGATCCTGACCGGATGCAGCCAGCCGCCCAGCAGCCAGATCCATGACGAAATCGTCAGCGGCGCAATCCCCGCTTCTGGTACGGAACGCTATGACGGCCATCCGGTCAGCCCGATCCATCAGGTCGCCAGCGACCCCGTCTCCACCTTTGCGGTGGATGTGGATACAGGTGCCTATACCAATGTCCGCCGCATGTTGTTCGGTGGCCAGAGCGTCCCGACCGACGCGGTGCGGACCGAGGAGATGATCAACTATTTCCGCTACGCCTACCCTCTGCCTGATGATCGCGACGCTCCGTTCAGTGTGACGACCGACATGTCGACCACGCCCTGGAATCCGAATACGCGGCTGCTGCGCGTCGGCTTGCGTGGCTATGATGTCGCCCGGTCGCAACGGCCACCGGCCAATCTGGTCATCATGGTCGATGTATCGGGATCGATGCAGGACGCCGACAAGCTGCCGCTGGTGAAGAAGGCTCTGTCCACGCTGGCCGACGGGCTGCGCCCTGACGACAGCGTGTCGATCATCACCTATGCCGGCTGGGTCGAAACACTGGTCGAGGGCAGCCACGATCCGGCGGAAATCAAGGCGGCGCTGGACGGACTGGACGCGGAGGGTGCGACAGCGGGCGGCCCGGCGCTGGCCATGGCCTATGACCTGGCGCGCGCCCATCGCATATCCGGCGGTATCAATCGCATCATCATGGCGACGGATGGCGATTTCAATGTCGGTCTGTCCGACCAGCAGGGGCTGGAGGATATGGTGAAGCAAAATCGGGAAGACGGCATCACGCTCACCACGCTGGGCTTTGGCCAGGGCAATTATAATGATACGATGATGGAGGCTGTGGCGGATCTGGGCAATGGCAACCACGCCTATATCGACAGCGCCATAGAAGCGCGGAGGGTGTTGAGCGAGGAATTGTCCTCCACCCTTTTCACCATCGCGAAAGATGTGAAGGTGCAGGTGGAGTTCAACCCGGCGGCCATCAGCCAGTACCGGCTGATCGGCTATGAAAATCGCGCCTTGGCGGAAGAGGATTTTGCCGACGATCGCGTCGATGCCGGCGAGATTGGCGCCAGCCATCAGGTGACCGCCATCTATGAGGTCGTGCCGACCGGGGAAATAGGCTGGACCTCGCCCCGTAAATATGCGGCCAACCGAGCACTAGTCGGAATGCGTGATACCGGCGAAATGGCGACGGTCCGCCTGCGCTACAAATTGCCGGAGGGCGAGACGAGCCGGCTGATCGAGCGTCCCATTCCCGCCAGCCTGATCGCGACCGCCAGCCGGCCACAAGGCGACATGGCCTTTGCCGTGGCAGTCGCGGCCTTCGGCCAGAAACTGCGAGGGGACGCGAAGCTGGACAGGTTCGATTATTCAGACATCGCCCGGCTGGCTGGCCCACAATCCGATTATTGGCGGCAGGAACTTGTGCAGCTGACCAGCCTGGCGGCATCGGGACGCCGATCGGGCTGGAACGGGGACGCGGGGGGCTGATCCCGCGTCCTCTGATCGATCAGGCCGGGAGCGGGATGAACTCGCTCTCGTCCGGGACTTTGGCGAAACGCTGCGCCTGCCAATCGGCCTTGGCCTGTTCGATGCGGTCGGCCGAAGAGGATACGAAGTTCCAGTAGATGTTGCGCTTTTCCGGCAGCGGTTCGCCGCCCAGCAGCATCAGACGCGCTCCGCCCGTGGCCCGCAATATGATTTCCGCGCCGGGCTTGAACACCACCAACTCGCCGGTTGCAAAGCCGCCGGTCTGGCCTATCACTTCGACCTCGCCCGCCACCACATAGATGGCACGTTCGATATGCTCGGCCTTCAACTGATAGCGCGCGCCGTCCCGAAGAAAGATGTCGGCATAAACCATGTCGGAGAAGGTCTTGACCGGCGACATCAGCCCATCGGAACTCCCCGCGATCAGGGTCAGGCGCGTGCCGGCGTCTTCGATCGTCGGGATTTCCTGCGCCTTGTGGTGGGAGAAGCCGGGATCAACCTCCTCATATTGCGTCGGCAATGCGACCCAGGTTTGTAGACCGAACAGCTTGCCGCCCCTGGCGCGAACGTCATCGGACGTGCGCTCGCTATGCACGATGCCGCTGCCTGCGGTCATCCAGTTGACCTCGCCCGGCCGGATGGACTGGACCGACCCGACGGAATCACGATGCAATATCTCGCCCTCCAGCAGGTAGGTGACGGTGGCGAGGCCGATATGCGGATGCGGGCGCACGTCCAGCCCTTCGCCGCTGTTGAACACCGCCTCCCCCATCTGGTCGAAGAAGATGAAAGGGCCGACCATGCGGCGATGCGCCGAAGGCAGCGCACGGCGAACGGTGAAGCCGTCGCCCAGGTCTCGGACCGGCGGCAGGATGATCATGTCGACGGCGTCGATATCGGAAGAGCGGATGGACATTGGGACGGTGCCTTTCGGAAGAATGAGATCAGGCGCCGAGCAGCGCCAGCGCTTCGATCTGGGCGCGGGAAAAGCCCTGCGCAGCGAGGGTGGGCACATGGCGTTCGGCCAATTGCCGGGTGCGGCCGGTTTCGCAGAGGAAATCCCGTACCGGATGGAGACGGACGGGAAGCGGCGCCACGACCGTCTTCCTTGCGCCGATCAGGGCATCAACCATATGGCCGACCCGCGACCGCAGCGATCCGGCGGCGGTCGCCTCACCACAGCCGCAATCGGCAACGGCGGTCAGCGCCTGCTGGACATGCTGCCATTCGGCAGGGCTGAGGCGCGGTGTGGCGATGGTCAGCATGGCGAAAACTCCTGTTCGGCTACGCAATTGTGATAACCGACAAATGCTTTTGCGATCAGCCAGATAAATTCCGGCGTTTCGTTCGATAAAATCGAATAACCATCATCAAACTGAAGTAACATCTTCCGACCGGATTCAAGAAACGGCACAGCGCCGCCTTTAACCTCACATCGCTACGAAAATTGAAGCAAGGCCGCATAGGGGCGGTCTGCTGGCAAAAGACAGCCTCTTCGCCATTGTCGGCACGCATGGGAGGAAAGAGCATCATGGTAAGAAACATTCTCATCGCGCTCGCAGGTCTCGCAGGGACATGCACCATCGTTCATGCTCAGGCGCCCGACGGCGCTCTCCCGCCCCCGCCGGAAAGCATGGCCATCAATTCGGAAGGGCGCAGCAGCAGCCTCGGCTATGTCGTATCCCTCGGCTATTTCACGCAAGCCCAGATGCAAGACCCCCTTTGGGAGTTTGCCCGCGCGAAGATCGCCAACATGTGGTGGTGCAAGTCAGAGGCCCGCTTGCGGCGGCGCGACGTCCGATGGGTTCCGGCCAATGACGGCACGGACAAACAATGCGCCATGGCCATCTACACCTCGGAATGTCTGGAACCGCGCGACGTCGACGACCATGTCGAGCCACAATTTGCGACCAAGCTGGAACAGGATCTCCACATCCTGATGACGAAGCCCGTGCCCGGCCCCGATGGCCCCGACTGCGGCGAGAAGGTTCGTGCGCTCAGACATGACACCAAACCTCCGAGGTGAGACCCAAGGCCCACTAGAGCGGATTTCGATCAGTCTGGATCATATCCGCAAGAGCTGAAGTAATTGGCGCATTCGGCGGGTTGGAAGATGTCGACGAGTTTGCCGATGAGGC
>JAGVJS010000051.1 GCA_020051025.1 Sphingobium sp.
ACAGGATCGTCGCCCGGCCGAGCAGCGCATCCACCCGCTTGGTCGTCCGGTTGAATGCGTAGACGCCCCAGACATGGCCATCACCGGAATAACGCTCGCCATGACGGGAGGTGATGAGGTCGATGGCGACCATATCCTCCATCAGGGTGATGTTGGGATTGGCGCGCGCGGCTTTCAGCAGCGCGACCTGCACGGCATGGCCGGTGGCGTCGTCGACATGGACGATGCGGCGATGTGAATGGCCGCCTTCGCGGGTCAGATCCCAGCGCTTGCCGAAGGCTTCCCCACCGTTGAAGGGGACGCCCAATTCGGCGAGCCGTTCGATCGCGGCGGGCGCTTCGGACACGACGAACTCGACGGTGGCGCGATCGTTGAGGCCCGCGCCCGCGACCATCGTATCTTCGACATGCGCCTCAAAACTGTCACCGGCGTCGAGTACGGCGGCGATGCCGCCCTGCGCCCAGTTGGTCGAACCACCATCCAGCGCGCCCTTGGCCAGCACCAGCACCTTGCGATCCTGCGCCAGGTTGATGGCGGCCGTCAGCCCCGCCGCGCCGGAACCGATGATGATGACGTCATGGGTAATGGTGGGCATATCGCTCTCGATTATCCGGGTCTGTTCTCTATCCTTGACGGATATTTTATGCCGCCGCAGTCAGGTTGAGGAAAACATCCTCCAGATCGGGGTCGCGGGTTACCACGTCCACGATCGACAGGCCGCTGGCCTGCACCGCGCTCAGCACCTGCCCGGCATTGGCGCGGTCCTTCATGTAGGTGATGGTGAGGGTGCGCTCGCCCGACAGTTCGACCTTCTCGAAACAGGGCGCGTCAGGGGCGATGGTCAGGTCGCGATCAACCGTCACCTGCACCACCTTTTCCTGCGCCATGGCGATGAGTTCGCGGGTCGGCTTGTCGGTGATGACCTTGCCATGGTTGATGATGCCGATGCGATCGCACAATTCCTCGGCCTCTTCCAGATAATGGGTCGTCAGCACGATGGTCACGCCCAGCGCGTTCAGTTCGCGCACATAGGCCCAGAGTTGCTGACGCAGTTGCACGTCGACGCCGGCGGTCGGTTCGTCCAGCACCAGGATCGGTGGACTATGCACCATCGCCTTGGCCACCAGCAGGCGGCGCTTCATCCCGCCCGACAGGGTGCGGGCATAGGCGTTGGCCTTGTCCTCCAGATGGACGGCGCGCAGCAATTCCATCGACCGGCGGCGGTCCTTGGGCACGCCATAATAGCCGGCCTGATTTTCCAGCGTTTCGAACGGCGTGAAAAAGGGATCGAACACGATTTCCTGCGGCACGATGCCGATCGAATTCTTCGCGTTGCGGGGATGCGCGTCGATGTCGAAGCCCCAGATGCTGACATCGCCCGCGCTTTTGTTCACCATGCCGGCCAGGATGTTGATCGTGGTCGACTTGCCTGCGCCATTGGGACCGAGCAGGCCGTAAATCTGCCCGCGCGGGATGGAAAGGTTGATCCCGTCGAGCGCGCGCTTGCCGCCCTTGTAGACTTTGGTGAGATTGCGGATCTCGATAGCGGCTTGCGGGGCGTCGGTCATGGCTGATCTCTATGGGGATCGAAGGGGCGGAAGGGAAGGGGCGGTCGGCTCAACCCAGCGCCCGTTCCACCACCAGTGCGTAAATCCGCGTCAGATCATGCAGATCCTGCACCGCGACCGCTTCGTCCAGCTTGTGCATGGTCGCATTGTTCAGGCCGAACTCCACCACCGGGCAAATCCGCGACAGGAAGCGCGCGTCCGACGTGCCGCCAGTGGTCGACAGCTCCGTTTCCACCCCGGTCACGTCGCGGATCGCGCGGCCCATCAGATCACTGAACGCGCCAGGCTGAGTCAGGAAGGATTCGCCGCTGATTCGGGCCTCCACCATACCGCCCTCTGTCGCGGCGATCGCCTTGATCCGCTCGATCAGCGACGCGCCGCTATGCTGGTCGTTGAAGCGGATGGAGATGCGCGCGGTCGCCGCGCCGGGGATGACATTATGCGCGACATTGCCAACCTCCAGGTCGGTGATCTCGATATTGCTCGGCTGGAACCAGTCGGTCCCTTCGTCCAGCACCTCCGCCTCGATCGCGGTCAGGATGCGCACCAGCCGGGGAATCGGATTGTCGGCCAGATGAGGGTAGGCGACATGGCCTTGAGATCCCGTCACCCTGATCCACATATTCACCGACCCGCGCCGGCCGATCTTCACCACATCGCCCAGCCGCGCCGACGATGTCGGCTCGCCCACCAGGCACAGGTCCGGGCGCAGGTCGCGCGCCTTCATCCGGTCCATCAGCGCCAGCGTACCGTAAACGGCCGGCCCTTCCTCGTCGCCGGTGATGATCAGGCTGATCGTGCCCGGCAGATCGTCGGGCAGCGCGTCCAGCGCCGCGACGAAGGCCGCGATCGACCCCTTCATGTCCACCGCGCCCCGGCCGTAGAGCAAGTCGCCACGAATCTCCGGCGCGAACGGGTCGCTGGTCCATCCCGGCCCCGGCGGCACCACGTCCAGATGCCCGGCAAAGGCAAAATGCGGCCCTGCGCCGGTCGTGCGCCATGCCAGAAGATTTTCCACCGGGCCATCGGGCGCTTCGCCCACCACGAACCGATCGACGGTGAAGCCGCGCGCTACCAGCATTGCCTCTAAGGCCGTAAAGACTTCGCCGGTCGCAGGGGTTACGGATGGACAGGCCAGCAGGCGCTGGGCCAGGGCCACCACATCGTCATTGGTGCTGGTCATGCTCATCGCCCCGCGTTAGCGAAAGCCATGTCCCTTGGCCAGTGCGGGCGGCTCATGGGCGGAAGGATGGAGCCATGCCACGGATCGACCTCAACGGCGTCGAACAGACCAACCGTACCGGCTATCCCGCGCAATATGCGGGTCTCGTCGATGGCCGCTGGGTCCGGCGACTGGGGCCGGCCCATGGCCTCAGCGATTTCGGCGTCAGCCATGTTGTGCTGAAACCGGGCGCGGCTTCTTCCCAACGGCACTGGCATGAGGATGAGGATGAATTTCTGCTGATGCTGGCGGGGGAGGCGGTATTGGTCGAGGAAGGGCTGCGCACGCCGATGGCGGCGGGCGACATGGCGGCTTTTCCCAAGGGAGAGCCGAACGGCCATCATCTGGTGAATGAAAGCGCCGCCGATTGCGTTTTTATCGCTTTCGGCCGTGCGCCGACCGGCGATTGCCATTATCCCGATATCGACATGCGATGGTCGGGCGGCGCCTATCGCCGCAAGGATGGGAGCGGCTTTTGA
>JAGVJS010000255.1 GCA_020051025.1 Sphingobium sp.
CGCGCCGTCACCCCGCGCGAGGCATTGGACCGGGGGGCGTCGATGCTGGTCATCGGCCGCCCGATCAGCCAGGCGGAGAACCCGGACATGGCGGCGCGGGAAATTGAGGCGACGTTGTAGGGAGGAGACGGACCTAACCGCTGAACTGCGAAGGAAGACTTGGGAAGCCCACTTCGGCGTGAAACGGTGACAAAATGCTCTTTCGCTCGGTCCTTTTGGTGGCGATTTCCGCCTTCGCGTTGCTCTACTGGCAAATGGTCTGCGACGTGACTGGTGCCAACGAGCCTTGGGACGCTGCGGACTTCATGACCAAATGGTATCCCGTCGCATTAGCGGTTTCCGCCGTAAGCGGCTTCTGGCTGCGGTTGTGGGGATGGTCTTCCGGTGTGATCATAATATTGGCGCAGCTCCCAGTGATGCTGCTAAATTCGGGGACCGGCCCGCTCTTGATAGTTGGCCTGTTCTTTCTCGTCGGACTCGCCTTTCCCGCTGTTCTACTTTCGGCCGCTGCCGGTCAGATAGCTACGTTGGTGGCGCCGACTAATAAGGACGCGTCGTAGGGTCGGCTGTTGGGGCAATTGTTGCCAAACGATTTTTCTCCGCGCAACGTCAGCTATCACCAATCATCTCTCCAAAAGTTGCCAGTCCGCCATCCATTGCGGGCATAAACGCCCCCCGCATCAACCCCGCTCGCCACCCTCATCCGAAGCGAAAAACCGGTCGATCACTTCGCGGGTAAGGCGCGCCGGACGCAGGCTGCTGGCGTCGATGCAGCACCAGCTGGATTTGACCTCCGCCAGCACTTCCTCACCACGGCGGATCACCGTTTCGTAGAAGGCGCGGGCACCCTGGACCTTTTCCAGCAGGACGGTGGCGATCACGTCGTCGTCGAGGAAAGTGGGCTTGCGATAGGTGATCTCATGCTTGAGCGCGACCCAGAGATGCTGGGCGACCGCTTCGGCCGGGGCCAGCGCGCGCCAATGGTCCAGCACCGCTTCCTGCACCCATTTCAGGTAGCTGGCATTGTTGACATGACCCATGAAGTCGATGTCGGTCGGATCGATGCCGATCGGGAAGCGGTGGGGAATCGCGTTACTCACAAGAGTGTCAATAACAGGCCTGCACGCGCCCTGATAGAGGCGATAGGCGGATGCACGGAAAAAGGGGCCGATCCGAAGACCGGCCCCTTTTCCACCCACGCCGTTCGTTTCGTGCCTGTCGAGAAGCGGCCAAGGACAGCGCTTCCCGTTTCTCGACTGCGCGCGAAACGAACGGTGGTTGGCTCTTAGAAGCGCCAGCCCACGCTGCCGACCACCTGATGGCGATCGGTGTCGATGCCGAATTCGCTGGTGGTCGCGCCATCGGCGAAGCGCAGCTTTGCGTCTTCATATTTGGAATAGCGATATTCGACCTTAGCGAAGGTATTAGCATTGATAGCGCGTTCCACGCCCGCGCCAATGCGCCAGCCGTCCAGCTTGAAGGACTCGTCCGTGCTTGCATTGGTATTGCCGGCCAGCACGTTCAGCTTCGTATTGGTATAGCCGCCCTTCACATAGACCAGCGTGGCGGGATCGGCCAGGATACCGGCGCGCGCGCCGATATAGAGGTCGCGGCCCTGCTTGACGCGGCCGAAGCCGAACTGGTCGGTATAGTCGGTGCGGCTGCTTTTCGAGGTCGAATTGGTCCATTCGCCCTCCGCACCGACGACTGCGCTGCCGAGGTTGATGTCATAGCCGGCGCCGACACCGTAGAGCAGGCCGTCGATCTTCTGATCGTCATTGCCATTGTCATTGTCCACGTCGCTGCCGGCGCCGGTCCGGTCATAGCCGAGGATGGCTTCGACGCGCGGGCCGGTGAAGGTCGGACCGACATCCTGCGCCAGCGCGGGGGTGGCGACAGTGGCGCCTGCCAGAAGAGTTGCGACCATCAACTTACGCATAACAGATACTCCGTTCAAACTTCTCTCCCCTCTCTCAGGGGGTGAGACGCTGAAGCCGGAGCGACCATCTTTGTTTCATGAACGGGAGATAAACGACTGATTATGTGCCATTAATGTCACGAAATTGGCTCAATTCGACGTGTGGCCGTTCAGATCGAGCGGTGAAATGACGGAACGATTTTCAACATTCCACGACATTGACGGCCAGACCGCCGAGGGAGGTTTCCTTGTAGCGACTGGCCATGTCCTCGCCGGTCTGGCGCATGGTTTCGATAACGGCGTCGAGACTGACGATATGGCGGCCGTCGCCTTGCAGGGCGAGATAGGCGGCGTTGATCGCCTTCACTGCGCCCATCGTGTTGCGCTCGATACAGGGGATCTGGACAAGGCCGCCGATCGGATCGCAGGTCAGGCCAAGATTATGTTCCATGCCGATTTCCGCGGCATTTTCGACCTGCGTATTGGTGCCGCCCAGCACCGCAGCAAGGCCGGCAGCAGCCATGGAACAGGCGACGCCGACTTCCCCCTGACAGCCCATTTCGGCCGCCGAGATGGACGCGCGCTTCTTGTAGAGGAAGCCGATCGCCGCGGCGGTGAGCAGGAAGCGGCGTTCGCCATCGCGGTCGGCGCCGGGCACGAAGCGGCGATAATAATGTAGCACTGCCGGGATGACGCCCGCCGCGCCATTGGTGGGCGCAGTGACGACCCGGCCGCCAGCGGCATTTTCCTCATTCACCGCCAGCGCGAACAGGCTGACCCACTCGAAAATCTGGGCGGGGCCAAGGGCATCCTGTTGCAGGCGTAGCCGCTGATGAATGGCGCGAGCCCGACGGCGAACCTTGAGGCCGCCGGGCAGCAGCCCTTCCTGCATCAGCCCCCGGTCGATCGACGCACTCATGGCTTCGATCACGGCGTCGAGGAAATGCTCTGTCTCCGCCTGCACGCGCCAGGCGCCTTCGTTGCGGAGAACCAGCGTCGCGATCGACAGGCCGCTGATATCGCCCTGCGCCAGCATTTCCGCGCCGGAGGAGAAGGGCCAGGGCTGGACGACATTATGGCCGAGCGGCGCTTCGTCACTGACCGGCACCAGGCCCGGCAACACCGCGCCGCCGCCGATGGAACAATAATCGCGCACGATCGGTTCGTCGCGCCCGTCCATCCAGGCGGTGAAGCGCATGCCGTTGCTGTGCGCCTCCAGAAACTCGCCCATGCGGAAGAGGAGGTCGCGGGCTTCCTCGAACGGCAGCCAGTGATCGACAGCGCTGCCCGCCCGGATGCGGCCGTCGCTGCGGATCGTGGCCAGAATCTGGCCAATCGCATCAGGATCGACGCTTTCGGGGCGGTAGCCGGACAGGCCGAGCAGGATAGCGCTGTCGGTTGCGTGACCCCGACCGGTCAGCGCCAGCGATCCGAACAATTCGCACTGCACCCGGCTTGGCGTGGCGGGCAGTGTGTCCATGAACATCAGCGCGGCGCGCATCGGCCCCACCGTGTGCGAGCTGGACGGGCCGATGCCGATGGTGAACAGGTCCATCACGCTGATGGCGGTGGCGGCGTCGATCGCGCTCTTCGTCACGTCAGTAATCCTTGGAAATACGTACGTTGGCGCTTTGGCGGCCAAGGGTGGAGATGGCCGCCAGCAGCGATAGCCAGCGCGTGACCTGATATTCCATGCGGGTGGCGCTGTAGCCCTGACCGTCGGTGATCAGTTCGACATAAGTTTTGCGCGTCAGATATTTGCCGGCTGCTATCGACGTGCCCTGGCCCTGCGTCGGGTCGGCGGCGATGATGCGCAGCCGGTCGAGGCCCGCCGCCTTGCGCACGGCATTGATCGGATCGAGGCCGCCATTACCCTGCAACGAGCCAACGGCGGAGGCGAGTTGCAATGCTTCAGGCGCGGACAGGTTGGTGATCGACGTGCCGAACAGGATGCGCGAGAGCAGTTCGTCCTGCGGCAGCGCGGGGACGCTGGTGAAGGTGATGTCGGGTTTGAGGCCCGTGCCGCCGACATGGATGGTGGCGCTGAGGTCGCTGACGTCCGCTTCGGCGCTGATGTCCAGCGTCGGGTTGACCGGCACCTTGCCGTCGAACTGGATATTGCCTTCGCGCAGTTCGAAGCGGCGGCCGGCAAATTCATAGCCGCCGCGCACCAGTTGCGCACGACCGGCGATGGCCGGACTGGTGACGGTGCCGCCAATGTCGAGGTCCGCGCGCCATTCGCTGTCTAGGCCAAGGCCGGTGACGGTGAGGCGATTGCGCGCCCGCGCCTTGATTGCCAGCGCCCAGGGGACGTTGGTGCGCGGCCGCTCGATCTCGTCACCCCGGCGGTTGACTTCAACCACCTTGAGTTCGGGGATCTGCGCTACGGCGGCGGCGCGGCCCATGGTGAAGCGGCTCTTGTTGAGCACCAGATCGCCGCCAATCGTGCCCCCTACTCCGTCGGATCGCAGGGTGATGGGGCCGGTGACGGTCGCGGCGATATCGTCGCGCTCCAGCAGCGCGGCATTTTCGGCTTGCAGGTTCAGGTCCATGCCGACGCCGGCGATGCCGTTGAAGGTGAAACGGCCGGTGCCATTGACGGTGCCGCCATTCTGCGCGGTCGCGACGAAGCTGGTTATGACCAGTTGCGCGCCGGAGAAGCGGCCCCGCGCCTTGACGCCGCGCAGCCGCATGCCGGTGACGGGGCTGGTGATGGCGGCATTGTCGGTCGTGAAATTACCGGTGATGACCGGCGCGCCCAGCGTACCGCGCATGTCCGCCGACACGCCGACCATGCCGGATATATCGACAATCTCCACCCCGGTCAGACGCCAGAGCGTGTCCGCCGTCCCGTTGAAGCGCAACTGGCCGAAGAAGGGCGCGCTGTTGAGGCGGGAGGCAATTCCGCCTTCCATCCCCAACGGGTTGAGCAGCGCCTGCGCCTGACCGATCGTCTTGCCATCGGCGACGAAGACCATGCGCGTGGCGAGCCGCTCGCCGGTCAGCACTGCGTTAACGCCGACATCGACCGGGCGACTGCTGAGCGAGAGGCCGGACCGGGACAGGCCCCGGATACGCAGTTCCGCCTTGCCGGTGGGCAGGCCGCCGCGCGGCTGGGCATAGCTGAGCGATCCGGTGGCCATGCCGCCCAGCCCCAGATTGTCATAAGCGATGTC
>JAGVJS010000320.1 GCA_020051025.1 Sphingobium sp.
AGGCGGGCAGTGGCAGGTCGGCTGCAACGAGCGGCGGCACGACCGGCTGCACCGATGCGGCAAAAGGACAATGCTGCTGCCCCGCCATGCCATCATCGGGGCTATGGTTGCCCTTGTCCGGCGCAGTGCCGCGCGGCACGACGACATTGACCGGGCCGGTGCCGGTGCAGAGCGTCACCACGACGCCCCGCTCCGTGCGGACCGGCATGAAGCCGGATGGCGCGATCAGCTGAATGGCGAAGACGAGCAGGGCCAAGGCGGTCAGCAAACCGCGCGCACCCTCCGACTGTCTGATCGCCCCCATCATGCCCCCTGACGTAGCGGCGATGAACCGTCCTGTCATCCGGGCAAAAGGTCCAAGCGGGCGCACCACTCACCTTGACGTAAACGTAAAGTCCATTTACATCCTGTGCCATGAACACGCGCAGCAGCATCGCCGGCATAGAACTGCCCGACCATAGCGAACGGCAGAGCTACACGATCACCGACCTGTCCGAGGAATTCGGGGTCACGGCGCGGGCGCTGCGCTTCTATGAGGATGAAGGGCTGATCTCGCCCGAACGGCAGGGGCTGGCCCGCATCTATTCGCGCCGCGACCGCGCCCGGCTGGCGTGGATTTTGCGCGGCAAGCGGGTGGGTTTCAGCCTGACCGAGATTCGCGAGATGATCGACCTGTACGACGCGGACGAAGCGCATGAGGAACAGCGCCGCGTCACTGTGGACAAGTGCAAGGCGCGAATCGATCTGCTGACCCGGCAGAAGGACGATATCGACGCAGCCATCGCCGAACTGGCATCCTTCGTCTCAGCCATCGAACAACAATAATCCCCCCTCCCCCAACCGGGGCATTTAAAGAATAATCAGGAGAAGATCATGCCCAGCTATGCCGCCCCCGTTCGCGACACCCGTTTCGTGCTGGATCATATCGTCGGGCTGGACCGCTATGCCAACCTGCCCGGTTTTGAAAATGCCACGCCCGATCTGGTCGAGGCGATCCTGACCGAAGGCGGCAAGATGGCTGCCGAAGTGCTGTTTCCGCTGAACGCGGTGGGCGACAAGGAAGGCTGCACCCGCCATCCCGACGGCAGCGTGACGACGCCGACCGGCTTCAAGGCGGCGTTCGACCAGTTCGTCGCGGGCGGATGGACCACCATCCACGGCCCGGCAGAATTTGGCGGTCAGGGTCTGCCCAGCGTGCTGGCGACGGCGGTGGACGAATATGTGCTGTCGGCCAATCAGGCGTTCGAAATGTATCATGGCCTGACCGCCGGCGCGGTCGCGGCGCTGATCGCCAAGGGCAGCGACGAACTGCAACAGCGCTACATCCCCAAGATGGTGTCGGGCGAATGGACCGGCACGATGAACCTGACCGAACCGCATTGCGGCACCGACCTCGGCCTCATCAAGACCAAGGCCGTGCCGCAGGCCGATGGCAGCTACGCCATCACCGGCACGAAGATCTTCATTTCGGCGGGCGAGCATGACCTGTCGGAAAATATCATCCACCTCGTCCTCGCCAAGACGCCGGACGCGCCGGAAGGCAGCAAGGGTATTTCACTGTTCGTTGTGCCGAAGTTCTTCGTCAGCGACGATGGCGTGCCGGGCGACCGCAACGCCGTGTCCTGCGGATCGATCGAGCATAAGATGGGCATCCATGGCAACGCCACCTGCGTCATGAACTATGACGGCGCGACCGGCTGGATCGTGGGCGAAGAGAATAAGGGGCTGGCCGCGATGTTCATCATGATGAACGCGGCGCGGCTGGGCGTGGGCCTGCAAGGGCTGGGTCAGGCGGAAATCGCGTTCCAGAACGCCGTCCATTATGCGAAGGATCGCCGTCAGGGCCGCGCGCTGACCGGCCCCAAGGAGCCGAATGAGAAGGCCGATACGCTGTTCGTCCATCCCGACGTGCGCCGGATGCTGATGGAAGCCAAGGCGATGACCGAAGGGCTGCGCGCGCTGATCCTGTGGACAGCGTTGCAGGTTGACCTCGCCCATCATGCCGCGACCGAGGAAGAACGGCAGGCGGCCGACGACCTGCTCCAGCTGCTGACCCCGGTGGTCAAGGGCTATGCCACCGATCGCGGTTTCGACGTGGCAGTGGCCTGTCAGCAGGTGTTTGGCGGCCATGGCTATATCTGGGAAAATGGCGTGGAGCAGTATGTCCGCGACGCGCGTATCGCCCAGATTTACGAAGGCACCAATGGCGTGCAGGCGATGGACCTTGTCGGCCGCAAGCTGCCGATGAACGGCGGCCGCGCGCTACAGTCCTTCCTCAAAATGGTGGCCGAGGAAGTCGCCACCGCCAAGGCGGACGAGAAACTGGCGCCAATCGCCGAAGCGCTGGAGAAGGCCAGCGGCCAGCTGGGCGCGGCGACCATGTGGCTGATGCAGAATGCGATGAAGAACCCCGAACATGCCGGGGCCGGCGCGCATCATTACATGCACATCCTCGGCATCGTCGCGACGGGGCTGATGTGGCTGCGCATGGCCACGGCCGCCACCGCACTGATCGCGGCGGGCGAAGGGGATGCCAAATATCTGGAAGCCAAGCTTGTGACGGCGCGCTTCTTTGCCGAACGGGTCATGCCCGATGCCGGATCGCTCCGCCGCAAGATCGAAGGCGGCGCCGATGCGCTGATGGCGCTGGACCCGGACATGTTCCTGGCCGCCTGATCGAGCCAGCCAGTATCACGCGAAGGGCGGCCCATTGGGCCGCCCTTTTCGCATGGGCGTTCTTTCCCCGCATTCTGCGAGCCGTCGGCTGTTCCAGCCGACTTCAGAACGCTTATGCCGCGAGCGGCAGCTGTTCTTCGACCGGCACCGGCGTCACATCGTCGGCGACCGGCGCGACCGCCTTGGTCCTGTTGAGCGCGGCGATGTAGCGCTCGGCCGAAACGACATCGCGGCGATAGGAGAAATAGAGCGAAAGCAGGGAAAACATCACAGAGCCTTTATTGCAATTTGCTGCGTTGCAGCATCGCAGCCTATCTGGGCTTTCACGGGCGTCTTCGCAAATGCAATGCGAGCAAAGGCGATTGCAGGAAATGTATCTTCCTTGTCATGTCGATCAGCCAGCGGTGACGACGTCAGACAATCAACATCCGTTCGGGCTGAGCCTGTCGAAGCCCCGCCGCTTCCTGAAAGTCCTGTCCTTCGACAGGCTCAGGGCGAACGGACGTGGGGGCCGAGGCATGCCAGGAAACACCCAAATGTGCCGGATGGCGACCGCGATCTAGCAATCGTTCAGACACGCCATTAGGGTTCTGCCATGAGCAATCAGTCTGATCGTGCTACCACCGCCCCCTCTTCTTCCCGCACCCTCGGCCTTGCTGCCTGCATCGCGCTGGTCATGGGCAATATGATCGGGTCGGGCGTATTTTTGCTGCCGGCATCGCTCGCGCCATTCGGCTGGGACGCGGTGGCGGGGTGGGTGTTCACCATTGCCGGGTCGCTGGTGCTGGCCTTCGTCATCGCGCGGCTGACCGTCGCCATGCCGGACGCCAACGCGTCGCAGATGATCGCGCGCGCCTACGGGCCGCTGGCGGGCTTTGCGATCGGCTGGATCTACTGGATCTCGATCATCATCACCAATGTCACCATTGCGGTGGCGGCGACGGCGAACCTCAGCAGTATCCTGCCGGCGCTGGCGAAGCCGGGCGTCGGCGCGGTCTGCTCCATCGCCTTCCTCTGGATGATGACGGGTATCAACCTGATCGGCGCGCGGGCGGCGGGCATGACCCAGATCGTCACCACCTGCATCAAGCTGGTGCCGATCCTCGTCGCGCTGGTGCTGCTGGCGATCATCCTGGGCAATGGCAGCGCGCAGGTCGAACCCTTCCCCGCACAGGGGCTGAGCGGCGCGGGCATCACGGCATCCGCCGCGCTGACGCTCTGGGCGCTGCTGGGTTTCGAGTCGGCGAGCGTGGCGGCAGACAAGGTGCGCGATCCCGCGCGCACCATCCCGCGCGCGACGCTGATCGGCACGGCGGCAACCGGCCTTATCTACCTGATCGTCTGTTCGGGCATCGCCTTGACCCTGCCGGCGGCGGAGACGCAGACCGGATCGCCCTTCGGCGCGTTCGTCAGCCATTATTGGTCGCCGGGACCGGCCAGCTTCATCGCCATATTTGTGGTCATCAGCTGCCTTGGCGCGCTGAATGGCTGGACATTGTTGCAGGGGGAAGTGCCGCTGGCGATGGCGCGCGCGGGAGAATTGCCGCGCTGGCTGGCGGCAACGGACGCCAAGGGCACGCCGGTGCGCGGGCTGATCCTGTCCACCACGCTGGCCAGCCTGATGCTGGTGGCGAACAGTCTGCAAGGGCTGGTGGCATTGTTCACCGCGATGGCGCTGCTGGCGACCTCGGCAACCTTGTGGCTCTATGTCGGATGCGCGTTGGCCAGTTTGCGGTTCAGGCTGGTGGTGCCGGCCGCCGCCATCGGCCTTGGCTATGCGCTCTGGACGCTGTGGGGCGCGGGTGTCGTGGCCAGCGGATCGAGCATATTGCTGATGCTGGCGGGCCTGCCCTTTTACTGGTGGGCGCGGCGGGGGCGTGCCTGATACTAGTGCTCCTGCGAAAGCAGGAGCCCAGGGTTGTCCGCAATGACCTTTATCCTGGGCTCCTGCTTTCGCAGGAGCACTATTTCCCGGTTTGAAATGTGGAGGGTCAGTCCCCCCACATTTCCTTGAGCTTGGAGAAGAAGCCGGTCGATTGCGGGCATTCCTCCCCGGTTTCCGTCTCGCGGAAGGCTTCGAGCAATTCCTTTTGCTTCGCCGTCAGCTTGGTCGGCGTTTCCACCTCGATCTGGATGACCAGATCGCCCTGACCGCGGCCGTTCAGCACCGGCATGCCGCCGCCGCGCTGGCGCAACTGCTTGCCCGACTGGATGCCGCTCGGAATCTTGATCTCATGCCGGATGCCGTCGAGGCCCGGTACTTCGATCACCCCGCCCAGCGCCGCCGTGGTAAAGCTGACCGGCGCACGGCAGAAGAGCGTCGTGCCGTCGCGTTCGAACAATGCATGCCGCTTCACATGCAGGAAGATGTAGAGGTCACCCGCAGGCGCGCCCCGCGCGCCGGCCTCGCCCTCGCCCGACAGGCGGATACGGGTGCCTTCGTCAACGCCGGCCGGGATATTGACCGACAGGCTCTTGGGCTTGTCCACCCGCCCTTCGCCGCGGCAGGAGCGGCAGGGGCTTTCGATCACCTGACCCGCGCCATGGCAGGACGGACAGGTGCGTTCGACCACGAAAAAGCCCTGCTGCGCCCGCACCTGTCCATGACCGCCGCAGGTGCCGCAGGTCTTGACCCCGGTGCCGGGCTGCGCGCCCGATCCTTCGCAACTGTCGCAAGCCGCCGACACGTCGATTGCAATCTCGGTCTTCTTGCCATGATAGGCTTCGTCGAGCGTGATTTCCATGTCGTAGCGCAGGTCCGCGCCGCGACGATTGGCCTGACGACCACCACCGCCCTGCCCGCCAAAACCGGACTGGCCGAAAATCGTCTCGAAAATATCGCCAAGGTCGGAAAAGCCGCCTGCGCCACCGCCACGGAACCCGCCGCCACCGCCGCCCGACTGGGCATTGGTATAAGCCGCATGACCATAGCGGTCATAAGCCGCGCGCTTCTGCGGGTCTTTCAGGCACTCATAGGCCTCGGACACGGATTTGAACTTGGCTTCGCTGTCCGCGCATCCCCCGGTCTTGTCGGGGTGATATTTCATCGCCAGCTTGCGATAGGCGCTCTTGATCTGCGCGCCGTCGGCGGTGCGCTCGATTTCGAGCAGCTCGTAATAATCAACTTCGGTGGTCATAGAGGCCCCCGCCTGCATCGCCCGCCATGCCAGCCTGTGCCGGAATGACGGGCGATGGGCATAGTTTTACGCCTTGTTGTTTTCGTCGACTTCCGAGAATTCGGCGTCGACGACATCGTCATCGGCCTTGGGCGCGTCCGCACCCGGAGCCGCAGCGTCAGCCTGCTCCTTCTCGTAAATCGCCTGACCCAGCTTCATGGCGACCGTGGCAAGTTCCTGCGCCTTGGTCTTCATGGCTTCGGCGTCGCCGCCCTCGATCGCGCTCTTGGTCGCGGCGATCGCGGTTTCGATCTCGCCCTTCAGCGAAGCGTCGACCTTGTCGCCATGTTCGGCCAGCTGCGCTTCGGTCGTGTGAACCAGGCTTTCGGCATTGTTCTTGGCTTCGGCCGCTTCACGACGCTTCTTGTCGTCTTCGGCAAAGCGTTCGGCATCCTTGACCATCTGGTCGATGTCGGAGTCGCTGAGGCCACCCGACGCCTGGATGCGGATCTGCTGTTCCTTGCCGGTGCCCTTGTCCTTCGCCGACACGTTGACGAGGCCGTTGGCGTCGATGTCGAACGTGACTTCGATCTGTGGCACGCCGCGCGGTGCGGGCGGGATGCCGACGAGGTCGAACTGGCCGAGGATCTTGTTGTCCGCCGCCATTTCACGCTCGCCCTGGAACACGCGGATCGTCACCGCCTGCTGATTGTCGTCGGCGGTCGAATAGACCTGCGACTTCTTGGCAGGGATGGTGGTGTTGCGGTCGATCATGCGGGTGAACACGCCACCCAGCGTTTCGATGCCCAGCGACAGCGGGGTCACGTCCAGCAGCAGCACGTCCTTGACGTCGCCCTGCAACACGCCGGCCTGAATGGCGGCGCCCATGGCGACGACTTCGTCCGGGTTCACGCCGGTATGCGGTTCCTTGCCGAAAAATTCCTTCACGGCTTCGCGCACCTTGGGCATGCGGGTCATGCCGCCCACCAGCACCACTTCGCTGATTTCGCTCGCCGAAACGCCCGCGTCGGCCATCGCCTTCTTGCAGGGTTCCATGGTGCGCTTGATCAGATCGGCGACCAGACGCTCCAGATCGGCGCGCGTGATCGTCTTCACCAGATGCTTGGGACCATTCTGGTCGGCGGTGATGAAGGGCAGGTTGACTTCGGTGGTCTGCGCGCTGGACAGCTCGATCTTCGCCTTTTCAGCGGCTTCCTTCAGACGCTGGAGAGCCAGCTTGTCCTTGGTCAGGTCGATGCTTTCCGCCTTCTTAAAGTCGGCGGCCAGATATTCCACCAGCTTGGCGTCGAAATCCTCGCCGCCCAGGAAGGTGTCGCCGTTGGTCGACTTCACTTCGAACACACCGTCGCCGATCTCCAGGATCGAAATGTCGAAGGTGCCGCCGCCAAGGTCATAGACGGCGATGGTCTTGCCGTCCTGCTTGTCGAGGCCATAGGCCAGCGCGGCGGCGGTCGGCTCGTTGATAATGCGCAGCACTTCAAGGCCCGCAATCTGGCCGGCGTCCTTGGTCGCCTGACGCTGGGCGTCGTTGAAGTAAGCAGGCACGGTGATGACCGCCTGCGTCACGATTTCGCCCAGATAGCTTTCGGCGGTTTCCTTCATCTTTTGCAGGGTGAAGGCGCTGATCTGCGACGGGCTATAGTCTTCGCCACCGGCCTTGACCCACGCGTCGCCGTTCGGCCCCTTCGCGATGTCATAGGGGACGAGTTCCATGTCCTTCTTGGTCAGCGGATCTTCGAAGCGGCGGCCGATCAGGCGCTTCACCGCGAAAATCGTGTTGTCCGGGTTGGTGACCGCCTGGCGCTTGGCCGGCTGACCGATCAGACGCTCGCCATCCTTGGCGAAGGCGACGATCGAGGGGGTGGTCCGTGCCCCTTCCGCATTTTCGATGACCTTGGGCTTGCCGCCGTCCATCACAGCGACACAGCTGTTGGTGGTGCCCAGATCGATCCCGATTACTTTTGCCATCTCTTCCTCTTGTAACCCCAAATATACTCAGCGGTTGACGGCCCATACCTCACATAAGCGCCAAGGCAAGGCCGGTTTGCACGAGGGATATAGGCGCGGTTGCGCTTGGCACAAGACGCTGGGACGATTAGCGTGGGGATCGACCGGAAACGAGACAAGTTATGGAGTGTCGGATGCGCGCGCGCTTTGCCCTTTTCGCCCTGCTGCCCCCCCTGGCGCTCAGCGCCTGCGGCGACCCTGCGCCATCCTATATCGACCAGGCCTGGGTGCGGCTGTCGCCCAACAAGGACACGCCGTCGGCCGGCTATTTCGTCGTTCATGGCGGCGATGCGGGCGTGCAGTTGCGCGGTGTGCTGACCGACTATGCGCTCAAGGTCGAAATGCACGAGACAGTGAGCAAGGACGGCATGACCACGATGGAGCGGGTCGAAAGCGCCGATGTGCCGCCCAAAGGTCAGGTCGCCTTCGCGCCCGGCGGCAAGCATCTGATGATCTGGGGCATCAATGATACCGCGATCAGCCGGGGCAAGATGCAGCTCACCTTCCTGATGGGCAATGGCGACCGGCTGCTGGTGGACGCGGTGATCCGCAAGCCCGAAGCGGCCGGCACGGCCAAGCCCGCCGACAACGCGGCACATTGACCAGCCGCGCGCTGACGCCGCAGGAGGCGGCGCTGGCCCGGACCATGTTCGGGTCGGCGATCGACTATGGCCGGGTGCGGGTGCATGATCGCAAATGGTGGCCGTTGCAGCCCAAGGGCGTCACCATGGCGCCGGACGGCGACCTCTGGTTCCATCCGCAGGGCGGCCTGTTCTGCGCCGATTTCTGCGACAGTCCGCTGCACATACAGGGGCATTTCATTCATGAGATGACCCATGTGTGGCAGGCCCAGCGATCGGGCAAATATTGGCTGCCGCTGATGCGCCACCCCTTTTGCCGCTATGGCTATGACGTGGTGCCAGGCAAGCCGTTCGCGCAATACGGGATCGAGCAGCAGGCGGAGATCGTGCGCCATGCGTTCCTACTGCGGCAGGGCGTGGCGGTAGCAGGCAAGCCGGAAGCGGAAGTGTATGCGGCGCTGCTGCCGTTTTGAGGGTGAGTGAGGCTGATTTGGGTGGAGAGCGGACGGTTGGGTTTCAACTAAACCGTGTTCCTGCGAAGGCAGGAACCCAAGGCAAAGAAGCGCTGGGCCGCCCCTAGGCTCCTGCTTTCGCAGGAGCACAGATTGTCCGTAATTGGTCGTTTCCAGCCCCAACACCCGTTCGCCCTGAGCCTGTCGAAGGGCCGTACTTCTTCTTCCGACATACACCCAAAGGAAAGAGCGGGGCTTCGACAGGCTCAGCCCGAACGGATGTGGAGTGTCCGCACCACTCCCTGCCTCACCACGCGCCCGCCAGCATCCCCTCCAGCAGTTGTGCGAAGTCCATGCCGTCGGCGCGGGCGGCGATGGCGGACAGGCAGTCCTGATCGTCGCGGCCGGGGCGGCCGGGGCCGGTCATGTTGGGCTTCATGTTGAGGTCGAACAGCTTGTAGTCCCCGCTGATATCCGCG
>JAGVJS010000111.1 GCA_020051025.1 Sphingobium sp.
GCCGAGCCAGCCGCCGCAGCAGTAACGGCTGCCATGTATTTCTGAGAAAGAGGCCGGGATGCGCAAGCGTCCCGGCCTCTTTCCTGTCATGTGGCCCTTGTCCGCCGCGCCGGTGACGATAAAGCTGTCACATGACCTCTCCCGTCTGGCACCCCTTCACCCAGCATGGCCTGAACGAGCCGATCCCCCATGTCGTGCAAGCGCAAGGCGCGCTGCTGCATCTGGCCGATGGCGGGACGCTGATCGACGCGATTTCCAGCTGGTGGGTCATCACCCACGGCCATTGCCATCCCCGCATCGCCGCCGCCATCGCTGCGCAGGCGGGGCAACTCGACCAGCTGATCTTCGCCGCCTATACGCATGAGCCAGCGGAAGAGGTCGCCCGCGGCCTGATCGCCATCGCGCCTCGCGCCGAAGGCCAGCCCGAACTCAAACATGTCTTCTATTCCGACAGCGGATCGACCGCCGTGGAAGTCGCGCTGAAAATGGCGCTGGGCTATTGGCACAATCTGGCGCTGGACGGCCTAGCTGATGCGCGCAGCCGCATCCTCGTCCTCGAACATAGCTATCATGGCGACACGATCGGCGCGATGTCGATCGGGGAGCGCGGCGTCTATAATGCCGCCTGGCAACCTTTGCTGTTCGACGTCGGCACTATCCCCTTCCCCGCAGCGGGACAGGAACAGGCCTGCCTCGACGCGCTGGAGGCCGCCTGTGCCGACAGGCCCGCCGCCTTCATCGTCGAACCGCTGCTGCTGGGCGCGGGCGGGATGCTGCTCTATTCGCCCGATCTGCTGCGCGAGATGGCGGCGATCTGCCGCAAGCATGGCGTGCTGTTCATCGCCGACGAGGTGATGACCGGCTGGGGCCGCACCGGCACGCTCTTCGCCTGCGAACAGGCGGGCATCGTGCCGGACATCATGGCCGTGGCGAAGGGGATTACCGGCGGGTCGATCCCGCTGGCCGCCACGCTCGCCACCGCGCCGATCTTCGACGCGCATCTTTCCACCGATCGCGCCCGGCTTTTCTACCATTCGTCCAGCTATACCGCCAACGCCATCGCCTGCGCAGCCGCCGCCGCGAATCTCGCCATCTGGCGGGAAGAGGATGTGCTGGGCCGCATCGCGCGACTCGCCGACGGCATCGCTACCCGACTCGCCCGATTGGCGACCCATCCCGCCTTTGCCAATGCGCGCCAGCTGGGCACGATTGCCGCGATCGACCTGATCGCGGCCGACGCCGGCTACCTCTCCGACCTCGCTCCACGGCTGCGCGCCTTTTTCCTGGAACGCGGCCTCTTGCTAAGGCCGCTGGGCAACACCATCTACCTCATGCCGCCCTATTGCCTGGACGCCGATCAGCTCGATCGGCTGTTCGCGGCCCTCGCGCAAGCCGGCGATATATTTGGCATGCAACCCTGACTTTCATTTTCCGCATTTTGGCGCTATGGCGGCGCGATTTTGCGAATTCGGGACAATAATGGCTAAAGAAGAACTGCTTGAAATGCGCGGACAGGTTGTGGAGCTTCTCCCCAACGCCATGTTCCGCGTCCGGCTTGAAAATGACCACGAAATTCTCGGCCACACCGCCGGCAAGATGCGCAAGAACCGCATCCGCGTGCTGGTGGGCGACGAAGTGCTTGTCGAGCTGACCCCTTACGACCTGACCAAGGGTCGGATCACCTACCGCTTCAAATAAGCCGCAGGACTGATGCGGCTTATTCTAGCTTCGGCTTCCCCCAGACGGCGTGACCTTCTGGGCCAGATTGGTGTCGCCCCCGATGCGGTCGACCCGGCGGATATCGACGAAACCCCTCATAAAGCCGAACTGCCCGCCGCCTATGCCGCGCGCGTGGCGGCGGAAAAGGGCGTGGCGGTTGCCGCGCGCCATTCCGGCGCCCTCATCCTGTCGGGCGACACGGTGGTGGCCGTGGGCCGGCGCATCCTGCCCAAGACGGAGAGCGAGGACGAGGCGCGCGCCTGCCTCACTTTGTTGTCCGGGCGGCGGCATCAGGTATATAGCGCCATCACGCTGATCAACGGCGAAGGGCGGGCCTGGCATCGCCTGTCGACCAATATCGTCATCTTCAAACGGCTGGAGCCAGCGGAGATCGACGGCTATATTGCCAGCGACGAATGGCGCGGCAAGGCGGGCGGCTATGCGATACAGGGCCGCGCCGCCGGCCTCATCCGCACGATACAGGGCAGCCATAGCGCGATCATGGGCCTGCCGCTTTACGAAACCCGCACGCTGCTGAAGGCGGCCGGATACGCACTGGATTAAAAGATGGCCGAATGGCTTTATGAAGAAGGCATTGGCGAGGCCCGCGCCGCGCTGATCGAAAAGGGCAAGCTGGTCGAAGCGCTGATCGAGCGCGATGGCGACGCGGTTCGTCCGGGCGCCGTGGCGCAGGGGCGGCTGGTCGCCACCCTCATCCCCAAGAAGCGCGGCGTCGTGCGGCTGATTTCGGGCGAGGAAGTGCTGCTGGAACCGATCCCGCCCCGGCTGTCCGAAGGCGCCAATGTGCTGGTCGAAATCATCCGTGAGGCGATCGCCGAGGAAGGCCGTCCCAAGCGCGCCAAGGGGCGCATGCCCCAGCCCGGATCGAAGCCCCATGCCGGCCCCAGCCTGTTGCAGCGCATCCGCGCCACCGGCACGCCCGTCGTCCCCTGCCCCGCGCATGAGGAAGACCGGCTGGAAGCCCATGGCTGGAGCGAATTGATGGACGAAGCGATCAGCGGCGAAGTCGGCGCCGAAGACGCCGCGCTGCGCCTGTATCTGACGCCGGCCATGCTGCTGATCGACGTCGATGGCTCGCTGCCCCCGGCCCAGCTTGGCCCCAAGGGCGCGAAGCTGGCCGCGCAGGCGGTGCGGCGCATGGGGCTTTCGGGGTCGATCGGCATCGACCTGCCGACGATGAACAACAAGGACGAGCGGATGATCGCTGCCGCCCAGATCGACAAATTTCTGCCGCTCCCCTTCGAACGGACGGCGGTGAACGGCTTCGGCTTCCTCCAGATCATCCGCCGTCGCGAGCGCGCCAATCTGATGGAAGTGCTGCGCGAAGACCCCGTGCTGACCGCCGCGCTGACGC
>JAGVJS010000219.1 GCA_020051025.1 Sphingobium sp.
GCCGCTTCGCGCATGGCGAGCGCGGACTGTTCGGCGGCGGCTGCGACTTCGGACGCCTTGCCCAGCATGCCGCGCGTCGCGGCGGACGCATCCTTGGCCTGTTCGCGTAGCGATTCGCCCAGCTTCGATGCGCCGTCGATTTCTCCCACGATCCGTTGTTCGAACAAGGTGCCGTAGCGCTGACGCTCGGCCCGCTGTGCGTCCGCCTGGTCGGACGACAGGACATTGCTCATGAAGCCCGAATCGATCATCGCGATATGCAGCATCATGCTCAGCAGCTTGCGGCAGCGCGCGCCGTCGTCGTGACAGCGTTCCCAGATCAGGTCGGTCACGCGTTCGTTCGCGGCGGCCACGGCGGTCATCACCGATCGTACCGAGACATCATGCTTGCGGGCGTGGCGCACGCAGTCGGCGGCCGATTGCGCCCAGCGGCCCTCGGCAAAATGCAGCAGTTTTTCACGGACATAGCGGTCCGCTTCCTGCTCGATCCGGGCGATGATGGTGCGGCCCAGCCGGTCCTGAAGTCCGGTTTCGCGCATATAAGTGGTGAAGAAGGTCGCCCCGACGCTGCCCAGGTCCGCCTCGATCAGTTCGCCCACTTCCCGCGCGGCACGGGCGATCGCACCGGTGGGGTCGACATCCGCCATATAGTCCGATGTGATGGTGGCGGGGGAAAGACTGGACGGCATTAGGGAACGGCCCTTGCTGATGACGTGATCGGTTCGCGTTCGATCCTTAGCGCGGGTTGGTTAATCACTTCTTATGCCTGACAATGGTGATCGGAAAAGCGTCAGCAACTTTCTGTAGCCTTCCGCTGCTTGCCCTCGTGGCGCTTCGCTCCTAAGGGGAGCGGACTCAGGGATAAGTATCTAAGGACTAGGGTAGACATGGCGCGTTCCACCAGCCGGCCACTCTCGCCGCATTTGACGATCTGGAAATGGGGGCCGGCCATGGCCGTCTCCATCATGCACCGCGTGACGGGCAACGGTCTGGCGACCGCTGGCGCGCTGGGCCTCATCTGGTGGCTGATGGCCGCCGCGACCGGGCCGGAGGCTTATGCGACCTTCGTTGCCTGCGCGACCTCGCCGTTCGGCTATCTGGTGATGATCGGCCTGTCCTGGTTCTTCTTCCAGCATCTTTTCTCGGGCCTCCGCCACTTCGTGCTCGATATGGGCGCGGGTTATGAGCTGAAGAACAACAGGATGTGGTCGATCGCGACCTTCATCCTGTCGCTGCTCACGACCGGCTTCGTCTGGCTCACCATCTTCGGAAAGGCGCTCTGATGGGCACGGGTACTGGCATCGGTCGCGTTCGCGGCCTCGGCTCCGCCAAGCATGGCGCGCATCACTGGCTGGCGCAGCGCTACACCGCCGTCGGCAATCTGGCTCTGACGCTGTGGCTGCTCTTCAGCCTGCTCAGCCTGCCCGGCCTCGACTATGAAAGCGTCGTCAGCTGGATTCACAATCCGCTGGTCGCGGTGCCGCTGATGCTGATGGTGGTCAGCATCTTCATGCACCTGCGCCTCGGCATGCAGGTGATGCTGGAGGACTATGTCCATGACAAGGGTCTGGCCTTCTTCTCCATGCTGCTGCTCAACTTCTATGCCTTTGGCGGCGCCGCCGCGGGCGTCTTCGCGATCGCCAAGATCGCCTTCATCGGGATCGTCAAAGCATGAGCGACGCCTACAAGATCATCGACCACACCTACGACACCGTCGTGGTGGGCGCTGGCGGCTCGGGCCTGCGCGCGACCATGGGCAGCGCCGAAGCGGGCCTAAAGACCGCCTGCATTACCAAGCTGTTCCCGACCCGCAGCCACACCGTGGCGGCGCAGGGTGGCATCGCGGCCAGCCTTGGCAACAACAGCCCCGACCACTGGACCTGGCACATGTACGACACCGTCAAGGGGTCGGACTGGCTGGGCGACCAGGACGCGATCGAATATATGGTGCGCGAAGCGCCGGCGGCCGTGATCGAGCTGGAACATGCCGGCGTACCGTTCAGCCGCAACGAAAACGGCACCATCTATCAGCGTCCCTTCGGCGGTCATATGCAGAATATGGGCGCCGGCCCGCCGGTGCAGCGCACCTGCGCCGCGGCCGACCGTACCGGCCACGCCATGCTGCACGCGCTGTATCAGCAGTCGCTGAAATATGACGCGGACTTCTACATCGAATATTTCGCCATCGACCTGATCATGGAAAATGGCGAGTGCCGCGGCGTCATCGCCATCTGCATGGAGGATGGCTCGATCCATCGCTTCCGTTCGAAGGCGGTGGTGCTGGCGACGGGCGGTTATGGCCGCGCCTATTTCTCCGCCACCTCGGCGCATAGCTGCACCGGCGACGGCGGCGGCATGGTGCTGCGCGCGGGCCTGCCGCTCCAGGATCTGGAATTTGTCCAGTTCCACCCGACCGGCATCTACGGCGCGGGCGTTCTGATCACCGAAGGCGCGCGCGGCGAGGGCGGCTACCTCACCAATAGCGAAGGCGAGCGTTTCATGGAACGCTATGCGCCCTCGGCCAAGGATCTGGCGTCGCGTGACGTCGTCTCGCGCTCGATGGCGATGGAAATGCGCGAAGGGCGCGGCGTGGGTCCGAACAAGGATCACATCTTCCTGCACCTCGACCATATCGATCCCAAGGTGCTGGCGGAGCGTCTGCCGGGCATTACCGAAAGCGGCAAGATCTTTGCGGGCGTCGACCTGACCCGTCAGCCGCTGCCGGTGACCCCGACCGTCCATTACAATATGGGCGGCATCCCCTGTAACTATCATGGTCAGGTGGTGACGAAGGTCGGCGACGATCCGGAAGTCGTGGTTCAGGGCCTGTACGCCGTCGGCGAAGCCGCCTGCGTGTCGGTCCATGGCGCGAATCGCCTTGGCTCCAACTCGCTGATCGACCTTGTCGTGTTCGGCCGCGCGACCGGCCTGCACCTCAAGGAAACGATCAAGCCCAACGGCTCGCATCGCCCGCTGCCGGCCGATGCCGCCGATCTGGCGCTGTCGCGTCTCGACACATATCGCAATGCCAAGGGCGGCACGCCCACGGCGCAGATCCGTCTCGAAATGCAGCACACCATGCAGAAGCATGCAGCCGTGTTCCGTGACAGCGAACTGCTGGGCGAAGGCGTCAAGAAGATCGAACAGGTCAACAAGCGCCTGGAAGACGTTGCCGTCGCCGACCGTTCGCTGATCTGGAACACCGATCTGATCGAGACGCTGGAACTGGACAACCTGATGTCGCAGGCCGTCTGCACCATGGTCAGCGCGGAAAATCGCAAGGAAAGCCGCGGCGCCCACGCGCATGAGGATTTCCCGAATCGCGACGACGAAAACTGGATGAAGCACACGATCAGCTGGTTCGAAGGCTGGGGTGGTTCGGGCGGCAAGGTGACGCTCGATTATCGCCCGGTCCACGACTACACGCTGACCGATGAAGCGGAATATGTGAAGCCCAAGGCACGCGTATATTAAGGCTTTGGGTTGTCAGGTATAATGTGATGAAGGGGGCTGGCCGCAGGGCTGGCCCCCTTTTCGTTTCAGGGATTTACAGACACTATGACGCAGCAGCAGGACATAATCGCTATCCTCTATCAGGCATTGCCGCCGCCGGTGATCGATGGCCTGCGCAAGGATGCCAAGCCTGGCGGCTATTCGGATGGCGGCGCGGATATCGGCTTCGTGCTGCGGGGGCAGGGGCACAGGGTGCTGACGCCGGTGGCCGACCCCAATCCCGCCCGGCCGCTCGACTGGGTGTTTCCCGACACGGCGGATGGGATAGCCGCAGCGATGGCGGCGGGCGCCACGATCCTCTGGGCCAACAGCGTCCTGTTCGAGGGGCATCCGCTGGAGGGCGTGCTGGGGCAGGTGCGGATCGTCGGGCAGTTGCCGGAATTGATGCAGCGCTATGACGACAAGTTCGCCACCAATCGGATGCTGGAAGACGCCGGCCTGCCGGTCGCGCGCTCCTTCCTGATGGCGCAGGCGGCGCGGCCGGGCGTCCGGGCGCTGGCCGATGTGGAGACGGCATTGGCCGAGGCTGGCCTGGCCTTCC
>JAGVJS010000237.1 GCA_020051025.1 Sphingobium sp.
AAGCGCGGCGATGCCCACGCGCGGCTCCGGCAGCGCGAACAGCGCGTTTTGCGATGCGACCACGATATCGCACGTCAGCACGATTTCGAAACCGCCGCCCATTGCCACGCCATTGACGGCGGCGATGACTGGCTTGTTGAGGTCGAACCGGCTGGCCAGACCGCCAAAGCCCGCGGGCGGGGTCGCAAAGCCGCCACCCGATGCCTGCTGCTTCAGGTCATGCCCGGCGCAAAAGGCCTTTGCCCCCGCGCCGGTGATGATCGCGACCCACTGGCTGTCATCGGCCCCATAGTCGTTGAACACATCCTGCAATTCCAGCTGCGCCGCTGCATTGAGCGCATTATGCGCTTCGGGCCGGTTGATGGTGACGATCGTCAGCGGACCTTCGCGCACCACCTCGACATATTGATATGTCATGCGGCCACCTTTCCCGGCTGGCGTTGCAGAAATCCGGCCAGGCGCCCCGCGATGATCCGCTCGGCGTCCCCGACGATCTGCGCCAGCAAATCCTGACAGGTCGGGATATCGTGGATCAGCCCCTGAACCTGCCCGGCCCAGACAAGACCAGCATCCAGATTGCCCGTCTCCAGCGCCTCGCGCCCCTTCGCGCCGGATACATATGGCCGGATATCCTCGAACACCGCCTCGGGCTGCTGGCTGATTGCCACCACCTGATCCGACACGCTGTTCTTCGCAACGCGACCGGTATTGTGGAAACGGCGGAAGATCAGGTTGGTGGCGCGTTCGTCATTGGCGACGATGAACTGTTTCACAGCCGCATGGATCGGCGCCTCCACCGTGGCGCAGAAGCGGGTGCCCATATTGATCCCCTCGGCCCCCAGCGCCAGCGCCGCCGCCAGCCCGCGCCCGTCTCCAAAGCCGCCGCTCGCCAGCATCGGCACCTTCACCTTGTCCGCCGCAGCGGGGATCAGGATCAGACCGGGAATATCATCCTCACCCGGATGGCCGGCACATTCGAAACCGTCGATGGAAATGACGTCCACGCCCATCCGCTCCGCCGAAAGCGCATGGCGGACGGCGGTGCATTTGTGCAGCACGATGATGCCGTGCCCCTTGAAGTCCTCGACATGCTCCTGCGGCTTGTGCCCGGCCGTCTCCACGATCGTCACGCCACTGTCGATGATCGCCTTGCGATACTCGGCATAAGGCGGCGGCGTCACCGACGGCAAGATGGTCAGGTTCACACCGAACGGCTTATCCGTCATCGTGCGGCACCGGTCGATTTCCCGGCGCAGATCGTCGGGCGTCGGCTGGGTCAGCGCAGTCAATATGCCAAGGCCGCCGGCATTGGAGACGGCAGCGGCCAGTTCGGCACGGCCGACCCACATCATGCCGCCCTGCACGATCGGATGCTCGATCCCCAGCAATTCGGTAATGCGTGTGCTGATCGCCATTACAGCGCCTCCACGATGGTGACATTGGCGATGCCGCCGCCTTCGCACACGGTTTGCAGGCCATAGCGCTGGCCCCGCGCCCGCAACTCATGCACCAGCGTCGCCATCAGCTTCGTGCCGGTCGCGCCCAGCGGATGGCCCAGCGCAATCGCGCCGCCATTGACGTTCAGCTTCTCCGGGTCAGCCTCCAATGCCTGAAGCCAGGCCATCGGCACCGGCGCAAAGGCCTCGTTCACTTCATACAGGTCGATGTCGCCGATGGTCAGGCCAGCCCGCGCCAGTGCTTTGCGTGTGGCGAAAATCGGTTCTTCCAGCATGATGACCGGATCGCCGGCCGTCACCGTCATATTGGCGATACGGGCGATAGGCGTCAGACCATGCTCCTTGAGCGCCCGCTCATTCACCACCAGAACCGCCGAAGCGCCGTCGCAAATCTGGCTGGCATTGGCGGCCGACACGACGCCGCCTTCCTTCAGCAGCTTGACCGAACCGATACCTTCCAGCGTAGCGTCGGCGCGGATGCCTTCGTCCGTGACATGCAGGCCATTTTCGGTTTCGAGCGGCACGATCTGCGATGCAAAGCGCTTCGCCCGCGTCGCAGCGGCGGCGCGCTGGTGGCTTTGCAGGGCATAGCGATCCAGCGCCTCCCGATCGAAGCCATATTTGGCTGCGATCATCTCGGCGCCCTCGAACTGGCTGAAATTATCAACGCCGAACCGCTGCTTGATGCGGTCGCTGAACGGCCCCACGCCCACGCCTTCGCGCTGATGATAGCTGATGTTGGAGAACATCGGCACGCGCGTCATGCTTTCGGCACCGGCGGCGATGACGACATCCTGCGTGCCGGACATGACCGCCTGCGCCGCAAATTGCAGAGCCTGCTGCGACGATCCGCACTGGCGGTCGATGGTGACGGCGGGCACGCTCTGCGGCAGGCGGGATGCCAGCACGGCATTACGCGCAAAGGCGAAACCCTGTTCGCCCGCCTGCGTCACGCAGCCCAATATCACATCCTCGATCGCGGCCGGGTCTATCCCGCTACGGTCGACCAGCGCGTTCAGCACCTCGCCACCCATGTCGGCCGGGTGCCAGCCTGTGAGCGCGCCGTTGCGGCGTCCGCCGGCGGTTCTGACGGCGTCAACG
>JAGVJS010000388.1 GCA_020051025.1 Sphingobium sp.
CGGGCGTGGCGGGGGCGAGGCGCATGGGCGGGTGTGGCGTCACATGGATGCGGGCGGGATCAACGCCCTGCCCCGTCAGCGCCGCACGGGTGGTGTCGCCATGGACGACAAGCGCATCGAACATATCGAGCAAGGCCCGGTAGCCGCGACCCTGAAGGCCGGCATCGGCATGATAAGCGTCGGCATTATGGACGGTGTGGACCAGCGCCGTGCGCCCCTTCAGGCGGTTAAGCATCAGGCGGTCCGCGGGGGCGAGCGGGAGCCACTGGACATGGACTATATCGGCCTGGGTCAGAGGGCTTATGTCGCCCATCGCGCAGGCCAGGCCATACTCAGCTGCCTTCGCCAGGCGGAAGGTGCGCCCCTCCCCCAATCGCGCGCGCAGCGCTTCGCTGCGGCGGAAGAAGTGTGGGCGGTAGGTGTAGTTTTGCGGGGTGATCGCGTCGGTATCGCGCATCGGGCGGCCGAGCAGGGTGACGTCCGCACCCTCCCCCGCCATCGCGGCGCAAAGGCTGTCGTCATAGCGCCCGGTGAAGAGCGAGGGATCGAGCATCGCGACCTTCATGCCCGCACCAGCCGTCGCAGCGAGAGAAGATGGAGCATCGCAACACCAGCCAGCGTCAGCGCGTAGAACGCAAGGAAGGCGAGGTCGAAACGGTCCGGCCAGAGCAGCAGGGCGAGCGGCGCACTGGCCAGCGATCCGGCGAGGAAAGGCAGAGAGCGAGCCAGCAGTTCGGCGAAACGCCCCAACGCCGCCTGCACATAGACGGAGACGCTGAGCAGGGTCAGCGCTGCGAGCGCCAGGATGATGAGGAGGATATCCGCCCGGTCGATGGCGGCCCTGCCATCGAACAGGATCGTGAACAGCCGGTCGCCTGCCAGCAGCAGCAGGGCGGACAGGGTGACGGCGAACAGCATGGCCGCCATCAGCGCACGGCCGAGCAACTGGCGCAGGCGGGCCGTATCGCCGACGTGGAAAGCGCGAGTGATGCGGGGCAAGGCAGCCTCTACCGTCGCGCGGACCAGCATCGACAGGGCGCGTGACATTTTGAAGAAAAAGTCGAAGACCAGCATTGGCCGGGCATCGCTGGTCGCCAGCGCTATGGTGAAATAAGGCGCATTATAGGCGATGATGTCGGAGACAGTGAAGGCCGCCGACGCACCGATGTCGCGCAGATAATGGGCGCGGACATGGCCGCCGCCGACGCGGAAGGCCAGCCAGTGGCGCCGCGTCATGCCGAGGCGGCGATGGACATGGCCGATCGCATAGCCGATCACCGTAATGCTGACCGCCAGTTGCAGCGCGACCGACAGGCGCGGATCGAGGCCCGCCAGCATCGCGAGCAACAGGCCGATGGTCACGACGCGGCGGGCGCAATCCAGCCCTTCCCACAGGAAATTGCCATCCACCGCCGCCAATGCCCGCTTGGCGAGCAAGGCCGGCAGGTTGAGGCACGCGGAAAGGAAGAAGAGCAGGAAGAGCAAGGGCATGCCGGTCGAAAGCCAGCCGCCTGCCAGGGTCACGAGCAGGATCGCCATGGCGCCGACGACCAGCAGGCCGAGGAATAGGAACAGGACGCCCATTTCCTCCAGCCGGAAGCCGCCGTCCTGCGCAGCATCTTCTCCGCCCAGCCAGTGGCGCCGCAATCGCGCATAGATGATGCTGGTCAGGCCGAATTCCGCCGAGATGGTGAAATTGCCGAAGGCAACCAGCAGAAGGAAGGCCTGAAACTCCGCGATCGGCAGCACCCGCACGAACACGAAGGTGACAGCGAAGCCCCAGATCAGCACCAATCCGACATTGGCAAGCTTCACCAGCGCAAGGAGGCGGGCCGAACCTTCCAGCCGCGCGAGGCGGCTCACCGTGCGGTTTCTCCGCCCGGCTTGCGCGCGCGGAACAGCCGGTCATCCAGCGCATGGAAATGGCGGGTCGCGCCGTCGATCAATCCGGCGTCTATCTCCTCCAGATCGAAACCCGCGGCGCGGATGCGATCAGCGAAATCAAGGCCGTACTGACGCACATGATCCCATTGGCCGAAGCGGCGTTCGCGTTCACGCGGAGGGATGTCGAAGCTGCCATCTTCGGTCGGCTTGTCCCATAGCGGCACGATCAGCCAGGCTTCGCCGCCGGGCTTGAGCGCGCGATGGATGTTGCGCAGCACAGCCATGTCGTCGGGCACATGTTCCATCACATGACTGGCATAGAAGAGGTCGTAGCGGTCGTTGTCGGCCAGTTCCATCAGATCGACGCGATGCATGTTCGGCACGGTGTAACGGGCAGGATCGAGGTCCGCCGGGACATAATCGGCGGCGGCAGAGAAGCGCTTGACCAGACTGCCCTCATTGGGGGCCATGTGCAGGATCGCACCGGTGGTCGGCACGGTCAGCGTCCCCTGCTGGATCAGCCAGTTCATCAAGCGTTCGCGCGGCGAGGCGCCGCAGTCCGGGCAGCCCCATTCGCCATTGTCGCCATAGCGGAAGAAACCCACGACTGCGCCGCCACAGGCCGGGCAACTGCGCGTCGGGCGCGCGCCCAGAGCCTTGCGCAATTTCAGCGCCGTCTTGGTCAGATGCTTGCCGGCGGCCTTGGCCACCCGCTGGACAGTAATCACTGGTTGCTCCGCGCAGGGATGTTGAAAGGCCGCGCTATACTATAAGCGCCGGGTAATGCGAGAGGCTTTCCGGATCAGGCCAGCAACGCGCGCACCAGATCTGGCACCAGCGCGCTGGCCGGGCCAAGCCGCGTCTCATCGAAATAGAGGCTGCCGGCCGATGGATCGAGATTGAGTTCCAGCGTGCGCGCGCCGATATGGCGGGCGGTCTGGACGAAGCCGGCCGCGGGATAGACGGCACCGGACGTCCCGATCGACACGAACAGGTCGGCATCGCGCACGGCATCGTCGATGCGATCCATCTCATAAGGCATTTCGCCGAAGAAGACGATGTCGGGTCGCAGTCGGGGCCTGCCGCACCCATCGCAGGGGGTGCCGGGTGGCAGGCTATCGGCCCATGCAACGGCCTTGCCGCAAGCAGCGCAAACGGCGGATTTCAGTTGGCCATGCATATGGATCAGCCGCTTCGCTCCGGCCCGCTCATGCAGATCATCGACATTCTGCGTCACGATCAGCAAGTCGCCGGGCCAGGCGGCATCAAGCGCGGCCAGCGCCTGATGCGCGGCATTGGGCTGCACCTCCCCCAGTTTCGCGCGGCGCTCATCATAGAAACGATGCACCAGCGCTTCATCACGCGCCAATGCTTCGGGGGTGCAGACGTCCTCCACCCTGTGCCCTTCCCATAATCCGTCCGGGCCACGGAAGGTGGCGAGGCCGGATTCCGCGGATATCCCCGCGCCGGTGAGGATGACGATATTGCTGATGTCGTTGCGCATCTGCCTATCCTATTGCCGAAAAGCGAAGAGGCAAGTTACGAACGCTTGACGATCCGGGCAGTGCAGGAAAGATTGCCGGATCAAGCGAAGCGCGACAGTCGCGTGGCAGACGCTGGAAATGGATCGAACCGAAAATCATGCTCTATCCCGGCGACCCAGTTCCGCCTTTTCGCGTTCGCGGTCTGGCCAACCCGCGCTATTCTTTTGGCAGCGCGGCAGGCCGTTATGTCGTAGTCAGTTTTATCGGCAGCGCCGCGACGCCCGGGGCCATGACTTTCTATCGCCAGATGCGTCAGACGATCGGGCCATTCGACGACATATTCGCCTGCGCCTTCATCGTCACCAGCGATCCGCAGGATGAGCCGGCAGGACATTTCGAAGAACGCTATCCGGGCCTGCGCATCTTCGTCGATGGAGATCATGCGATGACCCGGCTGTTCGGGTGCGCCCGGCAAGGCGATGACGGGTGCACTGCGATCACGGCGACAAGCTGGATATTGGATCCGGGCATGCGCGTGATCCGGGTTCTGCCGGCTACCGACCTGATGATCCATCGCGACGCGATCTGCGCGGCGCTGGAGGGATTGATGCCCGCGCAAGAAGATCGGGAGAGTTGGGCACCGGTGCTGAAAGTGCCGGGCATTTTCGAACCGGCCCTGTGCCACGATCTGATCGCTTATGCCGGTCAGCGGGGTTTGCGCGAAAGCGGGTTCATGAACACCGACCCGACATCCGGCAACACGATATTGCAGGTCGATCATCGCCACAAGCGACGCGGTGATTGCACGATCGAGGATCCGACGCTGCGCGAAGCGGTGCAGGCGCGCATAGTCCGCCGGCTTATACCCCAGGTTGAGCGGTCTTTTCAGTTCAAGGCGACGCGCATAGAGCGCACCATCGTCTCCTGCTACGACGCCGGGACAGGCGGCTATTTCCGGCCGCATACCGACAACAGCACATTGGGAACGGCGCATCGCCGCTTTGCGGTGTCTATCGGTTTGAATGCGGAGGAATATGAAGGCGGCGACCTGCGTTTTCCCGAATTCGGCGCACGGACATATCGTCCCGATACAGGCGGGGCGATCGTCTTTTCCTGCTCGCTGTTACATGAGGCGCTGCCAGTGACGCACGGACGCCGCTTCGTGATGCTGCCTTTCCTGTATGACGAGGCCGCGGCGCGAATCCGTTTGGACAATGCCCGGCATCTGGATGACCCGCACCTGCGGGAACAGGTGCTACAATCGATGGGTATCCCGGAGGAAAGCCGAACAGCGGGATGACAAAGCCGCGCCGCTCTGGCATCGGCCGCGGCCTGACTGACATGAGATGAGGCGGGATATGACGACGATCGGCATTTTCGGGGCGGCGGGCCGGATGGGGCGTGCGATCGCGCAGGTTGCGGCCGATACGGGCCAGGGCCTGGCCGGCGGCACCGATCGCGATCCGAGCGGCGAGATTGCGCCGGGCATCACCATGACCGCCGATCCGCTGGCGCTGGCGGAAGCGAGCGAGGTGCTGATCGACTTTTCCGTGCCGGGCGCGCTCGGCGCGCATCTGAATGCCTGCATCGCGGCGAAGAAGCCGATCGTGATCGGCACCACCGGGTTGGAGCCAGTCCACCATGCCCTGATCGACGAGGCGGCGGCGCATATTCCGGTGCTCCAGACCGGCAATACGTCGCTGGGCGTCAATCTGCTGGCGGCGCTGGTGGAAAAGGCGGCGGCAGGCCTGGGCGACGATTGGGATATCGAGATTGTCGAGATGCACCACCGGCACAAGGTCGATGCCCCGTCCGGCACGGCGCTGATGCTGGGCGAAGCGGCGGCGCGCGGGCGGCATATCCCGCTCGCCGACCACAGCGATCGTGGGCGTGACGGCATCACCGGTGCACGTAAACCGGGCGATATCGGTTTCGTCGCGCTGCGGGGCGGATCGGTGGCGGGCGACCATCAGGTGATCTTCGCCACCGAAGGCGAGCGGATCGAGATTGGCCATCGGGCGGAGAACAGGACCATCTTCGCACGCGGCGCGGTGAAGGCGGCGCGCTGGCTGGTCGGGCAACCGGCCGGACGGTACGACATGAAGGGCGTGCTGGGCCTGTAAATGAACAAGGCGCAGATCTTCGACTTTTTCAGCCGTCTGGCCGAAGCCAATCCGGCCCCGGTGACGGAGCTGGAATATGGCAATCCCTATCAGTTGCTGGTCGCGGTGACTTTGTCCGCGCAGGCGACCGATGTGGGCGTGAACAAGGCGACGCGCGCGCTGTTCCGCGAGGTGACGACGCCGCAGCAGATGGTCGATCTGGGCGAAGAGGGTTTGAAGCAGCACATCAAGACGATCGGGCTGTTCAATACAAAGGCCAAGAATGTCATCGGCCTGTCGGAGATATTGGTGCGCGATTTCGGCGGCGAGGTGCCGGAGGATCGGGACACGCTGACCACCCTGCCCGGCGTCGGGCGCAAGACCGCTAATGTGGTGGTGAACACTGCCTTCGGGCAGGAGACGTTTGCGGTCGACACTCATATCTTCCGCGTTGGAAACCGTACAGCACTGGCGCCCGGCAAGACGGTGCTGGCGGTGGAGGAGAAGCTGGAGAAGCGCGTGCCCGGCCCGTTCCGGCGCGATGCGCATCACTGGCTGATCCTGCATGGCCGCTATGTCTGCAAGGCGCGCAAGCCGGAGTGCTGGCGCTGTATCGTCAGCGACCTGTGCCGGTTCAAGCCCAAGACGCCAGCACCGAAGACCACCGCAGCAAAGGCGGCCTGAACCAGGAGAACGGCATTTTCGCGCCGTTCATGACGAATCGGTTAATAATGACGGATCGCACCGCGTCACGCCGTCGTTTCGACGTGATATGAGGAGAGAAGCCATGTCCGTCCGTTCCGTCAAATTTGTCTTGTGTGCTGTATTGGCAGCCACCACCCTGCCCGTATTGGCCAAGGAAAAGCCCGACCCCTATGTGCCCGCCAGCGGCGCGGCGGTAGATTGCGTCCAGATCCAGTCGATCCGGTCCACCAATGTGCGCGACGACCGCACCATCGATTTCATCATGAACGGCAACAAGGTCTATCGGAACAGCCTGCCCAATAGTTGCCCCAGCCTGGGCTTCGAGAAGCGCTTCATGTACAAGACCAGCCTGTCGCAGCTCTGTTCGGTCGATATCATCACCGTATTGTGGAATGTCGGCACAGGGCTGCAACAGGGCGCGGGTTGCGGCCTTGGCAAGTTCCAGCCGATGGAGAAAGCGGCAAAATAAGATGGGTTAAAGTGATTTTGACGCTGGCGCAGCGTGAAGGACTTTGCTACCCGCGCCTTCTGACCAGCGTCATGCACCCATAGCTCAGCTGGATAGAGCGTTGCCCTCCGAAGGCAAAGGCCAGTGGTTCGAATCCACTTGGGTGCACCATTATTCAGTGACTTGACCTGGCTTCCTCACATTTCCTTTTAAAGTAGCCGGCCATGGCTTTGCTCGAAATCGAGCAGCCAGCGCTTGACTTCGACGCCACCGGCAAAGCCGGTCAGCGCACCGTTGGTGCCGACAACGCGATGGCAGGGCGCGATGATGGAGATGGGATTGCGACCATTGGCGGCGCCGACTGCCCGGCTGGCGGTCGGGTGGCCGATGGCGCGAGCGACATCGCCATAGCTGCGTGTTTCGCCGAAGGGGATCGCGCACAGGGCGGCCCAGACCTGTTTCTGGAAATCGGTGCCGCGAAAATCGAGCGGGACGGTGAATATCTGCAAGTCCCCCGCAAAATAGGCCGTCAGTTGCTGGGCCGTCTGCGTCAGGATCGGGTGATCAGGGCGCGTTTGCCGTTCGGTTAGCCGCACGCGAGCGGGATCATCATTTTCCCAAAGGATTGCCACCAGTCCCGCATCGCTGGCGACCAGAGTCAGGTCGCCGACCGGGGACGGCAAGAGGGTTTCGACAAGGGCCATAAAAAATCTCCGCTACCTGCCCTATGGCCGATAGCGGAGATCATGCGCCGAGGCTTCCCCCGGCTTGCCTTCAAAGTCGGTGAGGGCGCCTATTTCAGGCCGCCGCCCATTGCGCGGTAGAGTTCCACCATGTTGGTCGCGCGGGTCAGGCGCGTGGCGACCAGGCTCTGTTCGGCGCTGTAGAGCGAACGCTGAGAATCCAGCGTCGTCAGAAAGCTGTCCACCCCGGCCCGGAAGCGGGCTTCCGACAGGGTATAGGCAATGCGGGCGCTGTCCCGCTGCGACGTCTGCGCTTCCACCTGCTGCGTCATCGTGCCGCGACGGGCGAGCGCATCGGCGACTTCGCGGAATCCGGTCTGCACGCTCTTTTCATAGGTCGCCAGCATCGCGTCATAGGTCGCCTTCGCATAGCGAAGATTGCCCTTGTTTCGGCCGAAATCGAAGATCGGCAGGGTGGCGCTGGGGGCCACCGACCAGGTCTCGCTGCCCGATTTGAACAGGTTCGACAGGCCGAGGCTGACCGTACCCAAGGCCGCCGTCAACGAGATGGTCGGGAAGAAGGCCGCCCGCGCCGCGCCGATATTGGCATTGGCGCCACGCAGATTATGTTCGGCCGAGGCTATGTCGGGACGACGCAGGAGCACGTCAGATGCGATGTCCGCCGGCAGATTGTCGAGCGTCGCATCCTTCTGCGCCAGCGCTTCGGGCAGGTCGGCCGCCGCTACCGTAGTGCCGGCCAGCAGGTTGAGTGCATTCTGGTCCTGCGCCACCAGCGTGGTGGCCGCCGCTATGTCCGACCGGGCGCCGTCATAGCTGGTCTGCGCCTGACGCACTTCCAGTTCCGAGGCGATGCCCTTCGCGAAGCGGGCCTTGTTCAGGTCCAGCGTCTTGCCGAAGGCCTGCTCCAGATCGCGGGCGATGCGGAGCCGTTCCTGATCCGCCGCCATGGTAAGCCAGGCATTGGCTGTTTCCGCGATCAGCGCCGTCTGCGCCGCATTGCGGGTTTCGACGCTGGCGAAATATTGCTCCTGCGCCGCTTTGGTCAGGTTGCGCACCCGGCCAAACAGGTCGATTTCCCAAGAGGAAATGCCCAGTTGCGCCTGATAGACGTCGGTGTTGAGCCGCTGGCTCTGGCCAAACTGAACGAGCGGCTGTTCCGAATAGGTCGCCGAGCCGGTCGCCCCTACGCTGGGGAGCAGATCGGCGCGCTGCACCTTATATTGCGCCCGCGCCTGTTCGACATTGGCGAGCGCGATGCGCAGGTCGCGATTATTGGCGAGCGCGGTTTCGATGACGCGGGCCAGGCGCGCGTCGGTGAAGAAATCGCGCCACGCCGTGTCAGCCGGGACGATCGCCGCCCCTGCCCCGTCATCGGCGGCATAGGCGTCCCCCCGGGGCGTGCCAGCCGGAACCGGGAGTTCCGGCCGCACATATTTGGGCGCCATGTCGCAGGCGGCCAACGCCAGTGAAAGGGTGATGGCGCCGAGCGCTTTCATGTTGCGCTTCATGTTCAAGCCTCCTGCGGCGCGTGCGGGGTGTCCGTATCGCCTGCCGCCTCTTCATGGTTCTTATGTTCGCGGAACAGTCGCTTCACGACAGTGAAGAAGACGGGGACGAAGAAGACCGCCAGCACCGTCGCCGACAACATGCCGCCGACAACCGCCCAGCCGATCGCATTCTGACCGCCTGCGCCCGCCCCGGTCGATACTGCCAGCGGCAGCACGCCGAAGATGAAGGCGAAGCTGGTCATCAGGATCGGCCGCAGACGCAGCTTGCCCGCTTCCAGTGCTGCCTTGGCTGGGGACAGGCCTTCGCGCATCTTTTCCTCGGCAAACTCCACGATCAGGATCGCATTCTTCGCCGACACACCGATGGTCGTGATAAGGCCGACCTGAAGGTAGATGTCGTTGTTGAGGCCCGCCAGCGTCGCGGCGAACACCGCACCCAGCACGCCCAGCGGCACCACCAGCATGACCGCGATCGGCACCGACCAGCTTTCATACAAAGCGGCGAGGCAGAGAAAGACGATCAGCATCGAGAGCGCATAGACATAGGAGGACTGGCCACCCGACGTCTGCTCCTCATAGGAAATACCGTTCCAGCTGAAGCCGACGCCGGCCGGCAGCTTGGCGGCATGTTCCTCCATTGCCTTCATCGCGGTGCCGCTCGACACGCCGGGCGCGGGCGCCCCCTGGATGTTCATCGCGGGAACGCCGTTGAACCGCTCCAGACGAGCCGGCCCCTGCACCCACTGCGTGGTGGAGAAGGCGGACAGCGGCGCCATGGTGCCGGTGCTGCCGCGGACATGATAGGCGCCGATCGCTTCCGGCGTCGTGCGGAACGGCGCTTCGGCCTGCACATAAACGCGCTTCACGCGATCACGGTCGATGAAGTCGTTGATGTAGGAGCCGCCCAGATTGGTGCTGATCGTGTCGTTGACGTCGGATTGCGCGATGCCCAATGCCCCCGCCGCCGCCTGATCGACGTTCAGCTTCAATTGCGGCGTATCTTCCAGGCCGTTGGGACGAACCTGCGCCAGGCGCTTGTCAGCCATCGCCATGCCCAGCAACTGGTTGCGCGCTTCCAGCAGCTTTTCATGGCCCAGATTGGCCTGATCGAGCAGTTGGAAATCGAAACCGGACGCATTGCCCAGTTCCTGCACCGCCGGCGGCACGAAGGCGAAGGCCATGCCCGCCGAAATCTTCTGGAACGCCATGTTGGCGCGCAGCGCGATGGCCGGGACGTGGTTGTCCGCCCCCTTGCGTTGTTCCCAGCCCTTCATGCGGACGAACACGATACCGACATTCTGCCCCTGTCCCACAAAGCCGAAGCCGGCGACGGTGAAGACGGCAGCCACATTGGCCTTTTCACCGACCAGATAATGGTCGCGCATTTTGGCCAGCGTGCGTTCGGTTTCTTCCATGGTGGTCCCTGCGGGCAGCGACACCTGATTGATGATCATGCCCTGATCTTCATCGGGCAGGAAGCCGCTGGGCAGGCGCAGGAAGACGAAGGCCATGCCGACCACGATCAGGCCATAGACCAGCATGGTCCGGCCCCAACGATGTTCGACCTTTTCCACGCCACGGCCGTAGCGCACCACGCCCTTGTCGAAGGTGCGGTTGAACCAGTCGAAGAAGCGGCCAAAGACCGAGCCGATCGGCCCGTTCCAGCTGTGACCGTGCGAGGCGGGCTTCAGGATGGTGGCGCAGAGCGCCGGGGTGAGAACCAACGCCACCAGCACCGACAGGACCATCGAGGAAACGATGGTGATCGAGAACTGGCGGAAGATGACGCCCGTGGACCCCCCGAAGAAAGCCATGGGCAGGAACACCGCCGATAGGACAAGGCCGATGCCGATCAGCGCGCCGCTGATTTCGTCCATCGACTTGCGCGCCGCTTCGCGGGGACTGAGCCCTTCATCCTGGATCAGGCGTTCGACATTTTCCACGACGACGATGGCGTCATCGACGAGCAGGCCGATCGCCAGCACCATGCCAAACAGGGTCAGCGTGTTGATGGTGAAGCCCGCGACGCTCAGGATCGCAAGCGAACCCAGCAGCACCACCGGCACCGCGATAGTCGGGATCAGCGTGGCGCGCCAGTTCTGGAGGAACAGGAACATCACGACGAAGACCAGCAGCACGGCTTCGAACAGCGTACGGATGACCTGTTCCACCGACAGCTTGACGAAGGTCGAGTTGTCGACGGGGAAGTCATATTTCACCCAGCTGGGGAAATTCTTCGACAATTGATCGACGCGGTCCTTCACAGCCTGAACCGTGTCGAGCGCGTTGGCGCCCGGCGCCAGCTTCACGCCGAAGCCCGAGGCCGGATGGCCGTTGAACTTCACGCCGAAGCCATAGGTTTCTGCGCCCAGTTCGACCTTTGCGACGTCCGAAATCAACACCACCGAACCGTCGCTGTTGCTGCGCAGGCGGATGTTGCGGAACTCCTCCGGCGTGCGCAGGCGTGACTGGGCGGTAACGGTGGCGTTGAGCGCCTGCCCCTTGGGCGAGGGCGATCCACCGATCTGGCCGGCCGACACCTGGGCGTTCTGCGCCGTGATCGCCGATTTGACGTCGCCAGTGGTGACGCCCAGATTGGCCATCTTATATGGGTCGAGCCAGATGCGCATCGCATATTGCGAACCGAACAATTGGGTATCGCCGACGCCGGTGACGCGGCTGAGCGGATCCTGAAGGCTCGACGCGATGAAGTCGCTCGCATCTTCCTGATCATGGATGCCGTCATCGGAATAGACGGCCATGATGAGAAGGAAGCTGGAGGTCGATTTGCCGACGCGCAAGCCCTGCTGCTGCACTTCCTGCGGCAACAGCGGCGTCGCCTGCGACAGCTTGTTCTGGACCTGAACCTGAGCAATGTCGGGATCGGTGCCCTGTTCGAAAGTGAGGCTGATGTTCAGATTGCCCGACCCGTCGCTGGTGGACGAGAAATAGCGCAGATTGTCGATGCCTTTGAGCTGTTGCTCGATGATCTGCGTCGTCGTGCTTTCCAGCGTCTGGGCGTTGGCGCCGGGATAGGTGGTCTGGATCGTCACGGCGGGCGGCGCGATTTCCGGGAATTGCGCGACCGGGAGCGACCGGAGCGCGAGCAGACCGGCCAGCATGATGACGATGGCGATGACCCATGCGAAGATGGGCCTGTCAATGAAATAGCGGGCCATGGCTTAGCGCGCCTCGCCCTGTTTGCCGGCCTGCTTGTCCGATGGCACCGCGCCCTGAGCGGCCGAACCGCCTTCAGGCGCGGTCACCTGCTGCGGTGCGCCGGGCTTCACCACTGTGCCGGGGCGCAAATTGACCAATCCCTCGACGATCAGCTTGTCGCCGGGCTTCAGGCCGCTGGTGACGATCCACTTGTCCCCGATCGCGCGGTCGACCGTGACCTGACGCATTTCGGCCTTGTTATCCTTGCCCACGACCATCGCGGTCGCGCGGCCGCGCGCATCGCGGCTGATGCCCTGCTGCGGCGCCAGGATCGCCTGGGTCCGTTCACCTTCGACCAGCTTGGCGCGGACATACATGCCGGGTAGCAGGAAGCCGTCCGGGTTGGGGAAAGTCGCCCGCAGCGTTACCGCGCCCGAAGTCGGATCGACGGTCACTTCGGAAAATTGCAGACGCCCTTCGATGGGATAGGCGCTGCCATTGGGCAGGATGAGCTGGATGCGGGCGCCCTGGGCTTCGCTGATGCCGCCGCTCTTCATCGCCTGCTTGAGGTCGATGATCTGGGCGGCCGATTGCGAGACATCGACATAGACGCTGTCGGTGCGCTGGATGGTGGTCAGCGCATCGGCCTGCCCCGCCTGCACCAGCGCGCCGGGCGTGAAGAGCGAACGGCTGATCCGGCCGGAAATGGGCGCCCGGATACGGGTGAAATTCTGGTTTACCTGTGCGGCCTGAAGCGCGCCACGCTGCGCCGCAACATTGGCGCGCGCCTGTTGAGCCGCGGCGTCGGCATCATCATATTCCTGCTTCGACACCGCGTTGATGCCGACCAGATCCTTGTAGCGCTGCGCCTGCAAACCGGTCGAGCGGATTGCCGCCTGCGCGTTGGCCAGCGAACCCTGCGCCTGCGCCAGTGCAGCCCGATACGGCGCATCGTCGATCTCATAGAGAAGTTGTCCGGCACGGACATAGCCCCCCTCCTGGAACAGGCGGCGACGGATCACGCCGCTGATCTGGGGGCGAACCTCCGCCGTTTCGACCGCGACGATGCGCCCCGGCAATTCGTTCAACAGCGGCGCCGACTCAGTCTTGAGCGTGACGACTCCGACAGCGGGCGGCGGCGGCGCGGGTTGTTGCTGCTCGCCACACGCGCTCAGCGCGAATGCCGACGCGCACGCCAGCAGCCCGATGATTGTCCCCTTTTGCATCGCTTTACATCCGTTTTTTAGGGATCGAAGACTTGGAATGAACGTTCATTCCGCTTGCCGGGCAGGTACGATCATGGCAATGCGATTTCAAGAGGCAAAAAACGCCAATGGGGTAGTGATGGTTGCAGTGCAGCAGGAAAAAAATGGTAGGGTACGGATTTTGGCGGCTGCGCGTACACTGTTTGACAGCCATGGCTTCCATCAGACGTCCATGGCGGAGCTGGCGTCGGTAGCGCAGGTATCCGTCGGTCAGATTTATCGCCTGTTCAAGAGCAAAGAAGATATCATCGAAGCGCTGGTCCATGACGATGCGGACCATTGGTGCGGCCAGCTGGGCGAATTGCAAGCGCGGCTGGAGGCCGGCGAACTGACCGTCGACGAAACGTTCGAGCAATTGATTTTGCAAACGATCGACGAAAAGGAGGAAGCGCTGTCCTTCGACATATTGGCCGAGAGTTTCCGCAACAGCGAAGTAGCCGACACAGTCGGCGCCATGTGCCAGCGCTTCCGCGTCTATATCCGCGATTTCGCCTGTGCGGCCAATGACAAACTGTCGGGCGAGGCGCTGGATGCTGCTGAGGAAATGCTGCTCGCCTGCCTGTTCGGCCTTGGCCATCGCAGTATATCGCGCCCGCGCTTGTCTGCCGCCGTTGCGGCCAAACGGGCTGGGCAGATGATCGTCATCGCGTTACGCGGGGTCCAGTAATTCGACATTTGCGAGGGCGTTATTCGCAAGACAGAGCAGGCGTAAAAGCAGGCCATCCTGTCGCGCCATCGGCTCCCCCCATCGCACAATCTGCTGCGCTGCCGCAACTTACCCCGGATCGACGGATTTAATCCGGGTAAGTTTTCGGGAGGCATTTCATGCAGATAGAAGCCGCTTTCGACCGCGCCTATTTCGAAGCGCGGATGGAACGCAACCGCCAACTCGCCGCGCAGTCCACCGATCCGACGATCCGCGATCTGCATCTGGAATATGTCCGCCTTTACGAACAATTGATGGAAGCGCCGCAACCCGTCTGACACGCGCAGGCGGCGCTCCCCCACCCCGTCAGCGCGCCGCCACACCTTCTGGCAGCACCACAGCAGACCAGCTCTTGCCCGGCACCAGATATTTGGCGGCCAGCGCCTGCAACTGGGCAGGCGTTACGCTCAGCATATCCTGCGACATAGTCTTCATCGCCTCGACATAGCGGGCGTCATGGGTCGCGCCCTCCATCTGGTTCATCCAGAAGGCGTTGCCGGTGCTGGCCCGCATCAGCAATTGGCGCATCGGCGCCACAGCACGTTGCAGTTCGTCATCGCTGACCGGCGTCTTCGCAAGATCCGCCGCCGTATCCTTCACCACGCCGTAAAAATAGGCGATCCGGTCGGGCCGCACCTGGCTGGTAACGAGGATATAGCCGCCGCTTTCATAGGAGAAGGGCCAGTTATTCTGGACGCTGGGCGAATAGGCTGCACCCTCGGTCGAGCGCAATTTGTCGAACAGGCGGTCGTTGAAGATCTGCGTCAGAATTTCGAGCTGACGTCCTTCCTTCTGCAAATCGAAGCCACCGGCGGTCGGCCAGGCCATAACCGCCGCTGCCTGCTCCTTGTCTCCCTTATGCCGCAGCACGACCGGAGTTTCGACGTGGGCGGGGAAGCGCATCGCCTTGTTCGCAGCGGGGACCGGCACATCGGGGCGAGCGGACAACGCGCCAAACGTGGCGGCGACCGCCTGGATCGCCTCCTCGGCCTTGACCTGACCGAAAATCTGCACCTCGATCGGGCCTGAGGCGAGGATCGGTTCCCAGGTCGCGCGGAAGGCTTGCGGCGTCAGCCCGTCAATTTCTGCACGCGACGGCGTGCGGAACCGCACATCCTTGTCATGCAGCAGCCAGTTGAGATCGCGCCCGAGCACGGAGTCCGGCGAGCGCGACATGGCATCATAGGCAACCGCTGCGCCGGTCTTCACCCGTGCGATCGGCGCGGGATCCCACCCGGGCGCCCCCAGCTTGCTCGCGAACAGGCGCAACTGATCCTTATAGTCGGCCGGGCGCGTCACCACCTGCATTTCGAACGCATCATCATCTGTGTTGAAATTCATGCCCATGCGGCGGCCATTGGTCAGGTCGTCCAGTTCGCGCTGACCCAGCTTGCCAATGCCGCTGGCGACCAGCGCATAGTCCGCGGCCCAGCTGGCGACCGGTTTGGTTGGCGAAAAGGCCTGCTGGCCGTGACCGAAGCGGACGTTGATCCGCACCTTTTCCGTTTCCGCGTCATTGGCGAACAGCGTCAGCTTGACGCCGTTGGAGAAGGCGATGCTTTCCATGCCCTGCAATGCGACGGGGGTACGCGACACGACGGTAGCGGGCGTGCCAAGCTTGGGCAGGTCGTCCATCGTGACCGCCTTGTCCACCAGCCGTGCATTGGTCGCCGCCTTGACCGGCGCGGCAACGGCAGCGGCCAGCTTCGCGTCGAGGCCGGGCTGGATCTTGCCCGTCACCAGCAGCGCGCGGAACACGCCGGCGGAGAAAAGTCGGCGGGTGGAATCGAGGATTTTCTGCGGCGTCATGGCAGGCTTGCCAGCGCGGAAAATCTCCACCGCCGCGTCCGGGCTGACGGTTGTTTCGCGAATATCGACGGCGCTGACGAGATCGCTGGCTTGCTTAGCCCCCGCTTCGGTGTCCGCATTTTCGACCTGGATGGAGAGTGCCGTGTCCATCTGCGCATATTCGCGGTCGATTTCGGCCTGGCTGGGCGGCGCAGCCTTCGCGTCCTCCACCACGGCACGAACGTCGGCCAGCGCCTTTTCCCAATTCTCGCCGGTGGGAATGATCGTCATGAAAGTGCCGTCGACGGAGCGGCTGACGTCCTGCTGCTCGACCCCGGCCTGAAGGAAGCTGCCGCCGCCACGCGCGGCCTGCTCCAGCCGACGGCTGATGATTTGCAGCGCCAGCATGTCGGTCAGCTTGTCCTGATTATAGACGATCGTGTCGGCATGGGCAGTCCAGGGACGCAGCCAGGCCAGCGTCAGACCGAGCGGAACGCCCGGTTCCACGACGACGCGCGTCGCGGGCAGCTTCGCATTGGGCGCGCCGAAATCAGGCAAAGACGCGCCTTTACCGGGCACCGTCCAGCTGCCGAAATGGTCCTTGATCAGTTGTTCAGCCTGCGCCGGGTCGATATCGCCTGAAATTGCGATCACGGCATTTTCCGGGCGATACCAGCGCTGGTGGAACGCTTCCACCTTTGCGGCCGTCGCTGCGGTCAACGTCGCCACAGTGCCGATCGGCGCGCGGTCGGCCAGCGGCTGGCCGGCGAAGAAATGGAGGCGGCTGGCGTCGGACATGCGCATTTGCGGGCCGTCGCTTTCGCGCTTTTCCGCCAGCACCACGGCGCGCTCGGCATCGACGGCGCTATCCACGATGTTGGGATCGGTCATCATGCCAGCGATGATCTTCATGCTTTCACTCAGGCTGGCGGGTGTCGCCTGCGGCAGGTCGAGCGCATAGGTGGTGCCGGTCGGGGTCGTCGCAGCGTTGCTATCGCTGCCAAAGGTAACACCCAGACGCTGCCAGATACGCTTGGATTCACCGTCGGGCACATGGCGCGAGCCACGCATGGAAAGATGTTCGATGAAGTGGGCGTAACCCAGTTCATCGGGCTGCTCCATCAGTGAGCCGGCATCAATCCGCAGGCGCATCGACACCTGGCCTGGCGGAACGCCATTGCGGCGGACCGCATAGCGAAGGCCATTGGGCAGCGTGCCGAACCGCCACGCGGGATCGATCGGCACATCGCTATTTTCATAAAGCCATGGTCGGACCTGTGCCTGACTGGTGGGGGCGCCCCGCGTCGCAGCGGAGGGAGCGTTGTCGGTCCGGGCCGCGAGCGGCGCTCCGGACAGAAGCATGGCGAGGACGGAGAGCGAAGCGGCCGAACGGCGAGGAAAAAAGCGCATAGGCAGGAGAGCCTAACGGCATTTTCCTGAATGACCACTGACAATGCGGTCATAATTGGAGCGTGTGCAAAGTGATACGTCATGCTGAACTCATTTCAGCATCCATGGCGCACCATATCCCGATGCGATCGAGGATTGCCTAATCTGGCAGGATCTGGCCGTTTGCCATTCGCACCGCCGGCCTGTCGGCCCGATGGATGCTGAAACAAGTTCAGCATGACGAAGGGGAGGAGCTGCCAGTGCAGCCCCTCCCCCTTCTCGATCCTTATATCAGCGCGGGGCGCCGGTGCGCTGGACAGCGCCCTTGTGGGTTCCGACGCCGCCCGGTTTGCGGCGACGACGGAAGGGCTTCTTCTCGCCGCCTTCCGCATCGGCGCGATGAGCGCGGTCGGCACTGCCACGCTGCTGCTTCTGGCCGTCCTGATAGCGACGCTGGCCTTCCGCACGGCGGGCCTGCTGCTGCGGGGTCTGGCTCGGCCCCTTGCGCGGCGCAGCCGGCTTGGGAAGGTTACGGACCGCTTCCATGAAGTTTTCCGGCAGCGGCACAATTTCCGGCTTCACCTTGGTCGCCCGCTCAATCGCCTTCAGATAAGGCCGCTCGTCATCCGCCACGAAGCTGATCGCGATACCATCGGCGCCGGCGCGTGCGGTACGGCCGATGCGATGGACATATTGTTCGGGCACGTTGGGGATTTCGAAGTTGATGACATGGCTGACGCCCGACACGTCGATACCGCGCGCGGCGATGTCGGTCGCGACCAGCAGCTTCACCTTGCCCTGCCGGAAGGCCTGGAGCGCCGTGGTGCGCTGGCCCTGGCTCTTGTTGCCGTGGATCGCGAAGGCGTCGATGCCCGCGCCCTCCAGGAAGCGCACGACACGGTCGGCGCCATGTTTGGTGCGGGTGAAGATGAGCGCCCGGTCGATATCCTCATTCTTGAGCACGATATGCAGCAGCGCCTGCTTTTCCGCCTGGTTGACGAAGGTAAGCTGCTGGCGCACGCGTTCCGCCGTGGTGGATTGCGGGGCGACGCTGACCTTGACCGGATCGTTCAGGAACTGACCGGCAAGCGCCTCGATCTCCTTGGGCATGGTGGCCGAGAAGAAGAGGTTCTGGCGATCCTGCGGCAGCAGCTTGGCAACACGTTTCAGGGGATGGATGAAGCCCATGTCCATCATCTGGTCCGCTTCGTCGAGGACGAAGATTTCGGTATCCTTGATGGTGAAGGCGCGCTGGTCGATCAGGTCGAGCAGACGGCCGGGCGTTGCGACGACGATGTCGACGCCGGGCGCGAGAGCGCGGATCTGCTTGCCGATCGGCACGCCGCCGAACACGGTCTCCACCGACAGGCGCAGAAAGCGGCCATAGTCGCGGAAGCTCTGGGCGATCTGCGCGGCGAGTTCACGGGTGGGCGAGAGCACCAGCATCCGGCACCCCTTGATCGGGGTCGGCTTGGGATTGCGGGCAAAATAGTCGAGGCTGGGCAGCGCGAAGGCTGCGGTCTTGCCGGTGCCGGTCTGGGCGATGCCGCACAGATCCTTGCCTTCCAGCAGGACAGGGATCGCCTTTTGCTGAATCGGCGTGGGGTTGGCATATTTCTTGGCGGCGAGCGCCTTCAGGATCGGCTCTGACAAGCCAAGATCGGTAAATTCCATGGATATTGCTCACAAGTCGGCCGGGCGCCGACTTCGCTGCAAGACGCAGCGCGGGCGCGAGGCGGGTTACGAAACGACCCGCGTGAAAAGGGAAGCCTCAAAGCTTAGCGCAGACTGTCATTGGCCGGTCCTGCTACCCTTCGGAGGAGAGGACGATCACGCTGCCAATCGCTATGGACCTATTAAGGCCGTCTGCTGCGCTGCGGCGCATATGGCGGAACCGCAGGCAAAAATCAAGCGGCCGCAGCTTGAGCGCCACGGCCGCCTGTCTATCAGGAGGAAAGCAGAAATTCAGAGTGCCACTTCGGCATGCTTGCCCTTCATCTCATCGCGCACATCGCCACCGAACAGCATCTTGAACACGCCTTTGAGCGACATGTCCGACCGCCAGATTTCCGCCGTACCCAGATCGAACCGCAGCATGAGCAGATTGGGGTCTTCGCGGCCGCCCGGATACCATGCCTCAACCTCCTTCGACCAGTAACGGTCGATGATGACGGGGTCGGTTTCCGGTGCCAGCGCGCCTTCGATACAGGCGAAGAGAGTATGATCCTTCGCCGCGAACTGGGCCATGGCCGGCCCGCCCGGCGCCAACCGATTGTCACGCGACGTATAGAACCAGAAGCAATGGTTGGCCTTCGGGTCGAGTTGCGCGGTCATGGGCAGGCTGTGGTCGGTGCTGTGGCTCAACCCCACCATGAGGAAGGGGCTGGTCGACAGTTCGGACCAGAAGCGGTCCTTGATTTGGGTGGCGTCGCTCATCATCCAGTCTCCTTGCTGTTCCCCCTTCAATGGCCGGGTTGCGGCGAAGTTCCGAAATGCTTGATCTTGCCCCCGTCCATCGCCACATGGAGGCCATGCTGATCGAAACCGAACTGACGCCCAACCCGGCGACCATCAAATTCCTTCCCGGCCGTGAGGTCATGGGCAGCGGCACGCGTGACTTTGCGACGCCTGAAGAGGCGGAGGCATCGCCGCTGGCGGACGCGCTTTTTGGCCTTGGCGACGTCACCGGCGTCTTCTTTGGCAGCCACTTCGTGTCGGTCACGATCGCGCCCGGCGCGGAATGGTCTGACGTCAAGCCCGACGTGCTGGCCACCCTGTTGGAGCATTTTTCAGCGAACATGCCGCTGTTCGCACCCGGTTCCGCCGCCGGCATCACTGTGCCCGCCGACGACGCCAGCTTCGCCGACGATCCGGAAGATGCCGAGATTGTCGAGCAGATCCGCGAACTGATCGATACGCGGGTGCGCCCGGCGGTTGCCAATGACGGCGGCGACATCGTCTATCGCGGCTTCGACAAGGGCACCGTTTATCTTCAGATGCAGGGCGCCTGCTCGGGCTGCCCATCCTCCAGCGCGACGCTGAAGAACGGCATCGAACAGTTGCTTAAACATTATGTGCCCGAAGTGACCGAGGTGCGCGCGGTCTGATCGCGCGCATTCAACCGCACGACATTTGGCAAATCAGAACGGATCGACTAACCGCAAGGCGAATCCACATCATGTGGATGCGTAAGGGGAGTATGGTTTGCGCCTTCTGGTGATCGACACCGCCACCCAGGCCCTGTCCGTCGCGCTGTTGGAAAATGGGGCGCCGATCGGTCGTTTCCACGAGGTCGTCGGTCGCGGCCATGCCGAAGCGCTGCTGCCCGCTATCGCTGCGCTGCCCTATGGCGGCCGGGCGGATGCGATCGCGGTGGATGTGGGACCGGGCAGCTTTACCGGGGTGCGGATCGGCATTGCTGCGGCGCGGGCGCTGGCACTGGCCTGGTCCATCCCGTTGCATGGCTACAGCGCACCGCTCCTGATCGCCGCCAAGGCCGCGCAAACGCACGAAGGCGGGCCGATAGCAGTGACCATCACTGGCGGGCATGGCGAGCTTTTCTGGCAATGTTTCACCGCTGACGGGCTTGAGCCGACCAGCGCGATCACCTCCACGCCGATCGTGGAGCTGGCGACGACGCTGGAGGCGGCCATCTTCTACGGCACGGGCGCCGAAGCATTGGTGACGGCGCGAGGAGACGGCACAGCAGTCAGTCTCTATCCCGATGCTGCCGATTATGGGTTGATCGCGGAAGTGGCGCCGTTGCCCCCCAGCCCCATCTACGGCCGCGGCGCAGACGCCAAGACGATGGCGGAACGGGCAGCATCGTGATCCCGGCCATAGAACTCGATACCTATGACGAGGGCGAACGCAACGCGCTGAGCGATGCGATGGACGTGATGGTGCGCGCTTTCGATCCTGTCTATGGCGAGGCCTGGACGCTATCGCAGTTGTCCGGGGTGATGCTGATGCCCGGCACATGGCTGACGGTCGCGCGACTGGATGCCGCATCCTTGGGATTCGCGCTGGTGCGGTCCGTGCTGGACGAGTGCGAGTTGCTGCTGCTGGCGGTCGATCCGCTGTGGCGCGGGCGCGGTGTGGGCGAGACGCTGTTGCGGCATAGTCTGCATATAGCGCGTCGAAGGGGCATCACTTCGATGAACCTGGAAGTGCGTTCTACCAATAAGGCCGTCAAACTATACGAGAAAACCGGTTTCGAATATGTACATCGTCGCCCCGGTTACTATCGCGGCAATGACGGTCAACTTCACGACGCGCTGAGTTTTCGCATCGATATGCTGGCCTGATACAATAGGCCCTTGCGAAATCATCCAGCAAGGTTTAGCGACCATATTCCGCTCCTGAAATAATTCCTCGGGCGGGTCGCACAACAATATAGCCTTGTAGGAAACGGTAAAATGGAAACCGAATCGGCCCAGAGCGAGCTGCTCATTACTTTGACGTCGGACATTGTCGCTGCCCACGTCTCCAACAACAGCGTTGCCGTCTCCGACGTGTCTTCGCTGATCCAGAATGTGCATGCCGCGCTTTCCAGCCTCAGCCAGCCCGCGCCCGCACCGGAAGCGAAGCCGGAACCGGCCGTTTCGGTGCGCTCGTCGATCAAGCCCGACTACATCATCTGCCTGGAAGACGGCAAAAAGCTGAAAATGCTCAAGCGCCACCTGATGACCCACTATCAGATGACGCCGGAAGATTATCGCGCCAAGTGGAGCCTGCCGGCCGACTATCCCATGGTCGCCCCCAATTATGCCGAACAGCGCCGCAGCCTGGCGAAGAAGATCGGCCTGGGCACCAAGCGCCGCCGTACCGGCCGGGGCAAGTAATCAGGCGCACGCTGACCAGCACCATCTGACGGAAAGGGGCGCGTCGCCGACGCGCCCCTTTCCTGTTTGGGGAAAAGCCGCTAGGCTTTGCCCGACTTTTCGCAAAAGCAATCAAGCGAGCCTGCATGAACCGCAAAATCGACGTCGAAGCCCTGTGTCATGAAAAGGGGCTGCGCATCACTGAACAGCGCCGCGTCATCGCCCAGGTGCTGAGCGACGCCACCGACCACCCCGATGTGGAAGAACTGCACAAGCGGTCCGCCGCCATCGACCCCGGCATCTCGATCGCGACGGTATACCGCACCGTGCGCCTGTTCGAAGAAGCCGGCATCCTGGACCGCCACGACTTTGGCGATGGCCGCGCCCGTTATGAAGCGGCGCCAGAATCGCACCACGACCATCTGATCGATGTCGAGACGGGTAACGTCATCGAGTTCGTCGATCCCGAACTGGAACTGCTGCAAAAGCAGATTGCCGAAAAGCTGGGCTTCCGTCTGGTCGACCACCGCATGGAATTGTACGGCGTCGCCCTCGACCGCAAGGACTGACCATATTGGCCAGCGTCCGTCGCCTGTTGCGGTTGGCGGCGCTGGCCGGCAGCCTGCTGCTTTGCCTTCTCCCGCATTTGCTATGGCGTATCATAGGCCGTCCCTCCCCTTGGCCGAAGCGCTTTCTGGCGCTTGCCGCCCGGTCCGTCGGCGCGCGTGTCAGAATAGCGGGACGACCTTGTAATGGCGACATGTTCCTGCTCGCCAATCATGTCAGCTGGATCGACATATTGGCGCTGGGCGGCGCGACCGGCGCTGCCTTCGTCTCTCATGACGGGGTGGCGCGATGGCCGGTGATCGGCTGGCTGGCGGCACAGAATAACACATTGTTCGTCGCCCGCGAGCGGCGCGGGGCGCTATCGGGGCAACTGGATGCGTTACGCGCAGCCCTGTTGGGGCATCAACCGGTGGCGCTTTTCCCCGAAGGCACGACCAGTGATGGCAGCGGCCTGTTGCCGTTCAAACCGTCGCTGCTGGCCGTGCTGTTGCCCCCGCCACGATCGGTGATGATCCAGCCGGTGCATATCGATTATGGCGCAGAGACTGCTGCTATCGCCTGGCATGGGGATGAAGGTGCCGGCGACAATGCAAAGCGCATCCTTGGTCGCAAGGGGCCGCTGGTCGTGACGCTGCGCTTTCTGGCGCCATTCGATCCGGCCGCCTGCGCCGATCGCAAGATGATTGCCGCCATGGCACGCGAACGGATCGCACGGAGCATAGCGATACATCAGCACCCTTCCGCTTGCGCGGCTCCGCCTGTATAGCGGCTAAGATGAATCGTACCGACGCCCCAAAGACTCCAGCGACCTTCCACGTCAAATCCTTCGGCTGCCAGATGAACGTCTATGACGGCGAGCGCATGGCCGAGATGCTGGGCACACGCGGCATGACCCCTGCGGCCGAAGGCGCCGAGGCCGATCTGGTCATCCTGAACACCTGCCATATTCGCGAAAAGGCGGTGGACAAGGTCTATTCCGATATCGGCCGCATGGTGCGCGACGATGGCAGTCGCCCGATGATTGCAATCGCCGGCTGCGTCGCGCAGGCGGAGGGCAGCGAAATTCAGCGCCGGGCGCGCAATGTCGACATCGTCGTCGGCCCGCAAGCCTATCACCGCCTGCCTGACCTGATCGACAAAGTCGGTCGCGGTGAAGAGGCCGTGGATACGGACATGCCGCTGGCGTCCAAATTTGGTGCCCTTCCCGCCCGGACCAAGCAGGCCCGGCCGACCGCCTTCCTGACAATCATGGAAGGATGCGATAAATTCTGCACCTATTGCGTCGTGCCCTATACGCGCGGCGCGGAAATCAGCCGTAGCTGGAGCGCGATCATCGACGAGGCCAAGGCGCTGGTCGATGGCGGCGTGCGGGAAATCACGCTGCTGGGTCAGAATGTGAACGCCTGGACCGGCGAGGACGACAAGGGCCGGATGCAGGGCATGGACGGCCTGGCCCGCGAACTGGCGAAGATCAGCGACCTCAAGCGCATCCGCTATACCACCAGCCATCCCAACGACATGAGCGATGGCCTGATCGCTGCCCATGGCGACGAACCCAAGCTGATGCCCTTCCTCCACCTGCCGGTGCAGTCGGGCAATGACCGTATCCTCAAGGCGATGAACCGCAGCCATAGCGTCGAGAGCTATCTGCGCATCATCGAGCGGGTGCGCGAAGCGCGGCCGGACATCGCCCTTTCGGGAGACTTCATCGTCGGCTTCCCCGGCGAAACGGACGCGGAGTTCGAAGATACGCTGAAGATCGTGGAGCAGGTGCGCTACGCCCAATGCTACAGCTTCAAATATAGCCCCCGCCCCGGCACCCCGGCGGCCGATATGGATCACCAGATTCCGATGGCGGTGATGGACGAACGGCTGGCCCGTCTTCAGGCCGTCATCAATCGTCATCAGGTAGAGTTCAACGCCGCCACGATCGGGCGCACGACCGACATTCTTCTGGAGCGCAAGGGGCGCTACCCCGGTCAGTTGATCGGCAAGTCGCCCTGGCTCCAGTCGGTGGTCGTGACCGCGCCGGACCTTAACATCGGCGACATGGTTGAAGTCGATATCATCAGTGCCGGCCCAAACAGCCTGGCCGGCGAAATCAGCAGGAGGAAGGCCGCTTGAACCAAAACACCGTCGTTCCCGAGCTTGCAGGAACTCATCTTCGCCCCTGTCCACCAGGAACGAACGGCGGAAGATGGATACTCGCTTTTGCGAGGATGACGGACGGAACAAGGGGCTGACCATGGGCAAGAAACCGAACCACCACCATCGCGAAGATGTTGCCGAACGGGCACGGCTGGAGGTCGTATTCGAACGGCCGCATCTGCTGACCACCCTGTTCGGCCAGTATGACCAGAATCTGGTCGCGATCGAAAACCGGCTGGGCGTCTATATCGCCGCGCGCGGCAACAAGTTGCAGATCGAGGGCGAGGCCCATGCCGCCAACCGCGCCCGCGACGTGATGACCGGCCTCTATAACCGCATCGTCGCGGGGCAGGAAATCGACGCCGGCGCGGTCGAGGCGGTGATCGCCATGTCGTCCGAACCGACCCTGGACGGCATCATCCGCCATGATGTGGCCGAGCCGCCCAAGGTGATGATCCGCACACGCAAGAAGACGATCGTGCCGCGCAGCGCGACGCAGGTCACCTATATGGAGGCGCTGAACCGCAACGACATCATCTTCGCGCTCGGCCCGGCAGGCACCGGCAAGACCTATCTGGCGGTGGCGCAGGCGGTCAGCCAACTCATCAGCGGCAGCGTCGACCGGCTGATCCTGTCGCGCCCGGCTGTGGAAGCCGGCGAGAAGCTCGGCTTCCTGCCCGGCGACATGAAGGAGAAGGTCGATCCCTATCTTCGCCCGATCTACGACGCGTTGCACGACACGCTGCCGGCTGAACAGGTCGAACGGCGGATCGCGAGCGGCGAGATCGAGATTGCACCGCTGGCCTTCATGCGCGGCCGGACGCTGGCCAACGCCTTCATCGTGCTGGACGAGGCGCAGAACACCACCATCGCCCAGATGAAGATGTTCCTGACCCGCTTTGGCGAGGGCAGCCGCATGGTCATTTGCGGCGACCCCAAACAGGTCGACCTGCCGCAGCCCGGCATTTCGGGGCTGGCCGACGCGGTTGCGCGGCTGGACGGGGTAGAAGGTATCGCCATGGTGCCATTCGGCATCGGCGACGTCGTGCGCCATCCGGTCGTCGGACGGATCGTCCAGGCCTATGAGGGGCCGGATGCCTGAACTCCACGGAAAGAAGCATAATGATTGAAGTTGCCGTCCTCCATGAAGAAGGCTGGTCCGGTGTCGACTGGGACTTTCTCGCCCAGCGCGCCGTGGCCAGCGCCATCGCGCACAGCCCTTATGCCGCCTTTGCCGCGGATCAGACGCTGTATGAGGTGGCAGTCAAGCTGACGTCGGACGAGGAAGTCCATAGTCTGAACCGCGCCTATCGCGACAAGGACAAGCCCACCAATGTCCTGTCCTTTCCGATGGTGCAGGACGACCTGCTCCAGGCGACTGCCAATACTGACGATGGTGAAGTGCTGCTGGGCGATATCGTGCTGGCGGAGGGCGTCTGCGCCAGCGAAGCCGCAGAAAAAGGCATTTCCGTCGCAGATCACGCCACGCATCTGATCGTCCACGGGACTTTTCATTTGCTTGGATATGACCATATGGACGACAATGAAGCCGAAGCGATGGAAGCGCTGGAAACAGCCGCGCTTCTGAGCATGGGCTTGTCCGATCCCTATGGGGATCGAAATATAGGGGAATGAAGAGCGCTATGGCTGAAGGCAGTCCGAAGGACGGCACCGCTTCGAAAGAAGGGGACAGTAGCAACGAGGGCGGCTTATGGAGCGGCATCAAGTCGCTCCTGTTCGGCGAGAATGAGGAAACCAGCCTCCGCAAGGAACTGGAAGAAGCGCTCGACGAATATGACGAAGATGAGCAGGACGAGAATGCCAGCCCGCCCGCCAAGGGTGACCTGTCCGCGATCGAGCGGCAGATGGTGCGCAACCTGCTCCATTTTTCCGAACATACGGTCGATGACGTTGCGGTCCCCCGCGCGGACATCATCGCGATCGAGGAAAAAGCGAGTTTCGCCGACCTTGCCGACCTCTTCGCCGAGGCCGGGCATAGCCGCATTCCCGTCTATCGCGACACGCTCGACACCATCGTCGGCATGATTCACATTCGCGATGCCTTCGCCATTCTGGCCGGCAAGGCGCCGGTGCCGGAGACGCTGGAACCGCTGATCCGTCAGCCGCTCTATGTGCCCGAAAGCATGGGCGCGCTGGATCTTCTGGCTGAAATGCGGGCCAAGCGGACGCATCTGGCCATCGTGCTGGACGAATATTCCGGCACGGAAGGGTTGCTGACCTTCGAGGATCTGGTCGAGGAAATCGTCGGCGACGTCGAGGATGAGCATGACGATGCGCCGGAGGCCATGTTGGTGCCGTTGGACAGCGGCTTGTGGGAAGCCGATGCGCGCGCCGAACTGGACGATGTCGCGGACGAAATTGACGAGAGACTGGGTGAGGTCGAGGAGGATGTCGACACGCTGGGCGGTCTGGCCTTCGTGCTGGCTGGCCGCGTGCCGGAACCGGGCGAAATACTGGACCACGCCCAGAGCGGATGGAAGCTGGAAATCGTCGCCAGCGACGGTCGCCGCGTCACCCGCCTGCGCCTGCACCCGCCGGTCGAACGGGAGGAGGTGGAGGAATAATCCCCTCTCCTCCCAGCAATTTTTCGATACAGAGGCGAAATGTTAAGCCTGCGCGGGCAAAGCTTGCCATTGAGACATGAGGCGTAATCGTCCTTCGACACTATGGTAGGTAATGCGAAACGAGCGTAACAAATTTCAGAGCGGCGGCAGTGCGGACATGATGTTCGCTACGCCATGGTCGCCGATCGAGACGTTGCTGTTGGCTGTGCTGTGCGCGGCAACCCTGTTTTTCGCCTTTATCACCCCGCCCTTTCAGGCGCCGGACGAGAACCAGCATTATATGAAGGCGCTGGCGCTGATGCAGGGCGATGTCCTGACCCGGCAGCGGGGCGAGGCCATCGGCGTGGACCTGCCCCGCGCGGCGCTGGACGTTCATGCCGTCGATTTCCCGACCGATGTGCGCCCCACGCCACGCCGCTTTGATCGAGGGCAGATCGCCGATAGTGCGCAAGCGGATGCGGGCCGCTCTGGCACCGCCTTTGCCCATTTCCCCAATGTCGCCAGCTATGCGCCCAGCCTCTATGCGCCGGGCGCGGTGGGACTAACGCTGGGCAAGGCGATGGGCCTGCCCTGGATCGACGCCTTCTATGTCGGGCGACTGGTCAATGCGGTTACAGGACTGGCGCTGCTGATCGCGGCGCTGCGGCTCTTGCCGTTCGGGCGCAATGCGTTGCTGGCGACGGCGCTGCTGCCAACCTTTGCCTATCAGACCGGGTCGCTGTCGCCCGACGCGCTCATCAACGGATTGGGCTTTCTGGGCCTCGCGCTGGCGCTGCGTACCGGGTTCATGACGGCGACGCCCGCACGATCGGCAGCGTTGCTGGTGACGGCACCTCTGCTGGCCCTGTGCAAGGGCGTCTACCTGCCGCTGATGGCAACGGGGTTGCGCTGGCAACAGCATCGCCGCGATTTGCGACCGGGTCTGATACTGGGCGCGATGGCGCTGGGTGCTTTCGCCTTTGTCGGGTGGATGCACTATTCGGGTGGCAGCCAGGCGCTCTATCATATCCAGTCGCGCCGGACCGGCGAGACGATGATGACCGCGCCGCTGGGTGAACAACTCAAGATTGTGCTGCATGATCCGATCGCCTACGCCCGCACCCTCGCCAGCAGCGTGGTCGAGCGCGCGCCGGTTTACGCCTTGCAGATCGTCGGGCGGTTCGGCTGGAACGCGATCCTGTTGCCGCTGGTTGCCTATCCGCTGGCCATGCTGATGCTGGGCGCAGGCCTTGCCAATGGCAGCGGCGCGCGCTTCGGCATGGGTCAGCGGATCTGGTGGCTGGCAATGGCCGCGGGCGTCGCACTACTGATCGAAACGGCCATGTACCTGACCGGGACACCGCTGGGCGCGGACTATATTCAGGGGACGCAGGGGCGCTATTTCCTGCCGATCCTGCCGGCGGTGCTGATCGCTTTGTCTCCGACAGAAGCGGTGCGTGGGGCGCAGAAATTGTTCGCCATCGCCGCGATCCTGCTGGCCGCGATCGCCGCCGCGACAGTGTTCGACAGTTTCTGGATCCACGGCTTCGTCACCAGCGACGGCATGCCGCCGCATAGCAGCATCGGCCGGGCGCTCCTGCTACCCTCGCCGCGCTGGTAGCCAGATACGGCAGAAGGCGAGCCAGCCCAGCCCCTCGATCCAGCCGGCGGTGACATCACTTGGCCAGTGGACGCCGAGCCAGACGCGGCTGACGCCGATCAGCGCGATGATCGCCGCCGCCACCCAATAGCCAGCGGGTCGCGCGATCAGCATCCCCAGCGCGCCAAAGAACATCATGTTCCCGGCCGCGTGACCGCTGGGGAAGCTGTAGGTATGGACGATGTCCAGATGCGGCAGCAGATCAGGGCGCGGAGCCGCAAATATCTGCTTGAGGATCAGGTTGAGCGCCGTGCCTCCGGCCATCATCGCTGCCAGCCAACAGGCACAATGGCGTCTTCCGGCCCAGAATAGCACGCCCAGCGAAAGGGCCAGCAGCACCAGCCTGCCCGCCGTCCCGCCGATGGCGGAGGCCAGGCGCATGATCGGCGTGACATGCTGCCCGATGGCGCTGTCTCGCGCCTGCCCTGCCCATTCCATCAGCCCGACATTCAGTCCGTCGAGCCAGCCCGCCCGCTGCATCAGCGCGATCGCCAATACGCAAAAAAGCGCGAGAGCCAGAGCCCCCGCGCCTTTCGCTAAGGCTTTGCGCCGATCAGATATGGAGCGCACGCCCATAAGCGGCCAGCACGCTTTCGTGCATGGACTCGCTGATCGTGGGATGCGGGAACACCGTGTGCATCAATTCCGCCTCTGTCGTCTCCAGCGTCTTGCCGATGGTATAGCCCTGGATCATTTCCGTGACTTCCGCGCCGACCATATGGGCGCCCAGCAGTTCGCCGGTCTTGGCGTCGAACACCGTCTTGGTGAAGCCTTCCGCTTCGCCCAGCGCGATCGCCTTGCCATTGCCGATGAAGGGGAACATGCCGACCTTCACCTCATAACCGGCTTCCTTCGCCTTGGCTTCGGTGAGGCCCACGCTGGCGATCTGCGGATGACAATAGGTGCAGCCCGGAATGTTGCGCGGGTCCATGGCGTGGGGGTGCTTGCCCGCAATGGCTTCGGCAGCAATCACGCCCTCATGGCTTGCCTTGTGCGCCAGCCATGGCGGCGCGGTCACGTCACCGATCGCCCAGATGCCGTCCACACTGGTCTTGCACATCGCGTCGGTCACGATGTGGCCACGCTCCGTCTTGATGCCCAATTCTTCCAGACCGATATTCTCGGTATTGGGGACGATGCCGATCGCGACGATGACATGGCTATACTCGCCATTGACGATCTTGCCGTCCTTGTCCTTGATCGCGGCCTTCACGCCGTTCGCGCCGACTTCCAGCTTGTCGACGCCAGCGCCGGTCAGGATGGTCATGCCCTGCTTCTTGAGCGCCTTTTCAAGGAAGATGGAAACGTCCTTGTCCTCGACGGGGACGATGCGGTCCATCATCTCAACCACGGTGACGTCGGCGCCCATGTCGTTATAGAAGCTGGCAAATTCGATACCGATCGCGCCCGAGCCGATGACCAGCAACTTGCCGGGCATTTCCGGCGGGGTCATGGCGTGGCGATAGGTCCAGACGCGCTTGCCATCCGCTTTGGCGAAGGGCAGATCGCGGGCGCGGGCGCCGGTCGCGACGATGATGTTCTTCGCGGTCAGTTCTTCCATCTTGCCGTCCTTCGTAACGGTCAGCTTGCCTTTGGCGACCAGCTTACCGTCGCCCATATGGACGGTGATCTTGTTCTTCTTCATCAGGTGCGTGACGCCCTGATTAAGCTGCTTGGCGACGCCGCGCGACCGCTTCACCACGGCAGCGATATCGGCGCTGATCTTCTCAGCGGCCAGGCCATAGTCACCGGCATGTTGCATATAGTGGAAGATTTCCGCCGAACGCAGCAACGCCTTGGTCGGGATGCAGCCCCAGTTGAGGCAGATGCCGCCCAGATTTTCGCGCTCCACGATCGCCGTCTTCAGGCCCAGTTGGGCGGAACGGATGGCAGCCACATAGCCGCCGGGGCCGGAGCCCAGAACGATGACGTCGTAATTCTCAGCCATGGTCAGTCTCTCTATTCTTACTTCGCCGCGCCGGCTTCTGTCGGCATGGGCGGAACGGAACGGGGCTGGCGATCTTCACCGATCGCCACGAAGCTGAAGGTCGCGTGGGTGACGCGATAGGAACGGTCGTCATGACGCGCGCGGCGCCATGCTTCGACATAGATTTTCATCGACGTGCGACCGACGGACTTGAGCGTCGCAAAGACAGACACTTCATCGCCGACCACGACCGGGCGGAGGAAGGTCATGCCTTCCACCGCGATGGTCACGGCGCGGCCATGGCTGTGCCGGGCAGCGACGGAACCCGCCGCCGAGTCCATCACGCTCATCAACCAGCCGCCGAAAATATCCCCATAGGGATTGGTGTCGGTCGGCATAGCGATGACGCGCACCGCCGGACTGATATCCGGCGGGGTTTCGTCGACATAGGCCATCAGGCGAGCAGGCCGATCGGGTTTTCGATCAACTGCTTGAACGCCTGCATCAGGCGGGCGCCATCGGCGCCGTCAATCGCGCGGTGATCGAAGCTGCCGGTCGCCGACATGACGGTCGCGATCTGGACCGCGTCATCGACGATGTACGGGCGCTTTTCACCCGCACCGATCGCCATGATCATGGCCTGGGGCGGGTTGATGACGGCTTCGAACTGCTTGATGCCGAACATGCCCATGTTGGAGAGGGAGGCGGTGCCGCCCTGATATTCCTCGGGCTTCAGCTTGCCGTCCTTGGCGCGGGTGGCCAGATCCTTCATCGCGGTCGAGATGGAGGCAACGCCCTTGCCGGCGGCGTCGGTGACGATCGGGGTGATCAGGCCACCGGGGATCGACACGGCGACGCTGATGTCGGCGCGCTTGAATTGCAGCATCTGGTCGCCGGCAAACTGCACGTTGCACTCGGGCACTTGCTCCAGCGCGACGCCCAGCGCCTTAATCAGCAGGTCGTTGACCGACAGCTTGACCTTGCGGGCTTCGAGACCGGCGTTGAGTTCGCCGCGCAGCTTAAGCAGCTTGTCGAGCTGAATGTCGACGGTCAGGTAGATGTGCGGCACCTGCTGCTTGGATTCGGTCAGGCGGCGGGCAATCGTCTTGCGCATGCCGCTGAGCTTGA